>JAUZEU010000532.1 GCA_030838885.1 Bryobacterales bacterium
GCCTGTTCGAAGGCGGACCAGAACAGCGAGGCGGCCAGGAAGAGCACAAATATCACCCAAAACCGCCGCCGCTCTACGGCGGAATACTGCTTTGAGGTCAGCAACCATCCGAAGAACGCCACCACCACACCTGTCAGAATCACGCCGAAAGCATTCGAAAAGGCTTCCGCCGAAACGGGGAGCAAGCCGCTCAGAGACAAACCGGCTCCCACCGCAATTGCGGCGACAGACCCGACCAGCACCCGTTTGAACAGGCGCAAATCCGCCTGACTTCTTCTCCCATAGAGCCCCGCTACACCGAGATACTTACCGCCCAGGAGATATTGGATTAGTCCTATGGTCATCCCTACACCCGCCGCCGCGAAGCCATAGTGCCAGTTGATGTTCTCGCCCAGGTAGCCGCATACCAGGGGCGCGAGGAAAGCCCCCAGATTGATCCCCATATAGAAGATAGAAAAACCCGCGTCGCGCCGCACATCCTTTTCGGTATAGAGCGATCCCACCATGGTGCTGACGTTCGGCTTCAGCAATCCCGTCCCGACCACAATGAGCGCGAGCCCCAGGTAAAAGGTTTCAATTCGCGGGAAGGCCATCGCGAAATGGCCCAGAGCGATGATAATTCCCCCTATCAGAACGGCTCGTCTCTGACCCGAGATCCGGTCGGCAATCCATCCCCCCGGCAGACACAGCAGGTAACCCGTCGCTGTGTAAAGGCCATAGACCGCCCCGGCCTTGGAAGTCGGAAAACCCAGTCCTCCATGCTGCACGGACGCCGTCATGAACAGAATCAGCAGCGCGCGCATGCCGTAATAGCTGAACCGCTCCCACATTTCGGTAAAGAAAAGCGTGGAGAGACCTAACGGGTGCCCGAAGAATGACCGGTCCCAGCGCGCAATACTGGGGTCGGCGTAAGCGGATGGCGGAGTCTCGAGCATAGGCGTCTGAGATATTCTCTCAGTTCCCCCGCGTTCGATTCGCTACCCTGAAGTATAGTGATTACCGATCTGGTCCAGATTAAACGCTTGGGCGAAAAGAAACTGAAAGAGAACGAGATGTTCCGGCGCCATATGAAGGCGCACTACTTTCCGGAGCGCCAGTTCCGCCATGTGGCTGAGGACATTGAAAGTAACACCGATTGCCGCGCGTGCGCAAACTGCTGCAGGGTGGCCGAGACGAACATTTCGAAACGCGATATCGAACGCCTGGCCAAATTTCTGGGCATGACTTCCAATCAGTTCGTGGAACAGTACACCACGATGTCCGTGCAGGATGAAAACGAAATCATCCTCCGCCGCAACGATGCCGGCTGCATATTTCTGGATGGCAACGACTGCACCATTTATGAGGCTCGGCCCGACACCTGCCAGAACTTCCCGCATCTGGTGCGCGGCAACGGTTCCATTCAGAGCCGGATGTGGCAGATGATCGATCGTGCAACCTATTGCCCTATCGTCTACAACTCGCTCGAGCAGTATAAAGAGATCGTCGGATTCCAAATGGGGATGAAAAAGTGAACACGCAACTTCAGGAACAACTGGGGCTTTCCAGGGCGCCGGTAGCAGTGGGGTTTTTGACAGATGCGCCCTCGGGCATCCGAAACTGGGACGGCGGGCCAATGCCGGCGGGGTGTGCGTTCTGGCGCGCGGCAATGGATGGGCATAGTTTCTACACCGTGCCTTCCGACCACTACAACTGCGCGGTGGGATCTTACACCCATGCGATACAGGTTCCGGCGGATCGAGGCAATGTCCTGATGGACACGATCGGGTTCATGGTGGGCAGCGGGTACCTGCAGATGGCAGAAGTTTCCGGCATTCCGGTACTGCCAACCAGGCCGGAGTTCATTGCGTACGCGCCGGCGTCCGAAGCGACCTTTGCCCCTGATGTGGTGTTGGTCGCGGCGAAGCCAGCGTCTGCGATGTTGATCTACGAAGCCGCTCTGCGTGCCGGGGCAGGGGACGCGCTCACCCACACACTGGGGCGTCCGGGTTGTGCTGTACTTCCGCTGTCGGTGAAGACCGGACAGGCAGCAATGTCGTTCGGCTGCAAGGGGAACCGTACTTTCACCGGCTTGCCCGACGAAGAACTTTACGTGGCGATCCCGGGGGCTAAGTGGGATGCGGTGCTGTCGGCGTTGACAGAGATCGTGGCCGCGAACAGCGCGATGGAAGCGCATTACCTGGCACATGGGGCGGCGGTATCCGGGAACGCTTAGACCGCTTTCGGGAGCACAAGCCGCGAGGGGCATTCCCACGATAGTTGCTGAGCGAATAAACGCCGCAGCGCATCCGGAAGATGTAATTCGGATTTCGTTAGGTTGACGGTCGTGCTTGCCCGCCAGAATGCGACCACAGGCCACGAGGTTAGCCACATCAGCAACGCCATGAAGAGCATGATATCTGCGCTCCTGAGATAACGTGAAACAGATGAAAGCCGGCCTCGTTTTGACGGCTATTTTCCCCATGGTCGCGTCTGCGCCCAGTCAGTCAGCGTTGGTCCGGAACATGCAAACGAACGAACTCATCGATTTTTTGAGTGACGCTCTGACCTGTCGAAAGAACCGGAAATACGCTCCACATCGACGAGATTGGCAGCAGGACTGACTTGTTTCCGACATCGATCTGCTGTGAGAGCGGCACGCTGGAGATGCGGGCGATGGCCTGTCTGACTTCGATGATCGGGACCCCACGCTCGATCAGAATGACGAAACTCGGTCCGCGCCAGCGAAATACCCGGTCATCCGCTTCGATCGATTTTCGAAAATGCGCAAAAAGGGCTTGCAGGATCCTGTCCCCGGCGGAATAGCCGAATCGTGTATTGACGGTCGCCACCCGAACAGCGACGACGACGACGGCGAAATATGGACGGCCGCTGCGAGCCGCCTCGATCAGGGCTGGCTCGGCGGAAATCCTTTCCGGCAAACCAGCGAACGAATCGGCATTTTCCTGAGGCAGCACGTTCTTCATTCTCGCCGCTGATTCCTGGAGCATTTGCTGTAAATTAGCAGCAAGAGCCGCCGCGTCGCTCTCGTGCCGGCAAATTTCCTCCTGCATGCATTGCAGGCAATGCCGAAGGTTTAACCGGATTTCCCGAACATCCTCAATCGCGGATGCCTTGTTCAGCTGCGATTCGATCTGGCGAAGCTCCGTCACCGACCGGCCGTTTCTTTCTGCTGCCGTCCTCACCGTCCCCGTCAGCATCGAAACTATATATTTGTATTCCGAATTTTGGCTGTGCAGGTAACGTGTTGCGCGTTCGCCATACTCCTTGAGCGTGGCTGTTACTGCCCCGGCAACAATCAGCAATTCTTCGGCTGCAGTGTCGTCAGAGAACCGCGTGCGGATATCGCGAATTCCTGACCTGAACTGCCGGTAGTCTTCATCATCGCCATGGACGGCGTGAGTTTCGATTGCTTCGAGCAGCAGATTCAGCACGTGGCGCAACGTTGCTTCCGCCTTTTGCTTACTTCCTGCTAGGTATTTTGCGAGTGAAATCATGAACTTACAGCGCTTGCCGGTACCGCGCGATTGCCCCTGCGGCGGGCCTCTGTGCGTTCACATAAATTAACGTACGCGTTGACGGTATGCCAGTCCAGAGGGGCGGCTTTGTTTTTTATGTCAGTGTATGTCTTACAAGTCAATCTAAGTACCTCCCCGACTTTCAACAATTAAAGATATAACGCAATCGTCAGCGTACAATAAAACACAGGTTGGCACAGGAATCAGAGCCTCGGCGCTGCGGGCTATCGTAACGAATTGTCGTGCATTTGTCTGGATGTGCTGTCGTGGTCTTGAGGGAGATTCGCCGCAGCCGCGGAATACGTAATACTACCGTTCCGTGTCGGTCTGTGCGCCTCCCTGGACATGTTTCACCTCATCTGCCGATTCAGAAGGCCGGTGAGGTCTGTCACGCGTTCCTGAAAATTGCAACGAAAAGAATGAGCGAAAAGAACGAAAGCAGCCGGATCCAAAACGTCCTGAACGCGCAGAACGACACGGGTGTACAAAGGGAAATTCTGCAGAAAATATTTGATCACATTCCGATAATGATCAGCCATAAAGACGAAACTGGCCGGCTTTGCCTGATCAACCGTGAATGGGAGCGAAAACTTGGCTGGTCGTTGAAGGAACTGGAGGAGAATGGCCGGGACCCGTTTTTCGATTTATATCCGGATGCCGAAGAAAGGAAGGCCGTACGCGAATTCTTAGAGGCGGGATGCGGTGATTGGGCCTGTTTCCGGCCTACTCGCAGAGACGGAACGGTGCTGGAGACTTCGTGGATCACTGTCCGCCTTTCGGACGGATCGAGTATCAGCATTGGCCAGGATATTACAGAACGAAAGCGCGCCGAAGATGCGCTCCGGGAAAGTGAGCAGAGGTTCCGGCAGCTGGCCGAGAACATTGGCGAAGTGTTTTGGATGAGGTCGCTGGAGGATCATAAGGTCCTGTACGTCAGCCCCGCCTATGAAAGCGTTTGGGGCAGATCCCCGGATCACCTGAAAGGAAGCCTCGAAACGCTTCTGGAGACGATTCACGCTGACGACCGGGATTTTCTTCGGCAGGTATTCCATGATCATCCGGGAGGAGAGTTCAATGCTGAGTATCGCGTTGTCAGACCTGACGGCTCGCTCCGATGGATCCGGGATCGCGGATTCCCGATACGGGACGAATCCGGGAACATCTACCGGGTGGCTGGAATAGCCGAGGACATTACGGACCGGAAGCGGGCTGACGAGCGTTTGAAGGCCAATGCGGAGCTATTACGCGCACTGTCCGCCAGGGTGGTGACTGCCCGTGAAGAGGAGCGGACTCGCATTGCCCGCGAGATTCACGATGAACTCGGGTCGTGTCTTACTGGTCTCAGATGGGAACTCGACGCTCTTGAAAAGATCTCTTCGGAAGGTTCGGATAACATGCAGGCTGCTCTCTCCCAGGAGAAAGTCAGGGCAATGATCGCACTTGCCGATTCAGCGGTGAATACGGTCAGAAGAATAGCCTCCGACCTGCGCCCCAGTATTCTGGATGACCTTGGTCTGCCCGAAGCTCTCGAATGGCAGGGCCAGCAGTTCGAGAGCCGGACAGGCATCGTATGCCGCGTTACCGGAGTGCGGAACGATGTGAGCCTGAATACTGAACAGTCGACCGTCGCGTTCCGCATTGTACAGGAGGCACTAACGAACGTCTTGAGGCACGCTCAGGCGAAACGCGTCGATATTGCGATGGAACAGAATACCAAGGAATTTATTCTGACGATCTCAGACGATGGCCGGGGGATGGGCGATCGCGACAAGTCCGGACCGCTGTCATTGGGGCTTTTAGGTATGCAGGAGCGCGCTCATCTCGTGGGAGGAAAAATCGAAATTACAGGTGCGATCCCGAAGGGAACTCAAATCACTCTGAGGATTGCTCTCTGACGGGCGAGACCGCGCAATGAAGCGAGTTCTGATTATCGATGACCATGAAGTTGTACGCGATGGTCTTAAGGGGATATTTAGTGAACTGCCGGAACCCACGTTCTTTGGCGAGGCGAGCAGTTCGGCGCAGGCCCTGAAGCTGGCGGCTGAGCGCCAGTGGGACGCTGTTGTGCTCGACCTGTCACTGGGAAACCGAAGCGGTCTTGATTTGCTCAAAAGTCTGAAGCAGTTGCATCTCCGCTTGCCGGTCCTGATTCTTACGATGCATTCGGAGGAACAGTACGCGCGGCGCGCTTTCAGAGCGGGAGCGTCCGGCTATGTCACCAAGGACACGCCGCGGGCGGAGTTAATCCGCGCACTGAAGACGGTCCTGGAAGGCGGACGATACGTCAGTTCCTCGCTGGCAGAGCGTCTCGCGCTCGATCTGGGGAGGCACTCCGATCGTCCTCCGCACGAAACACTCTCAGACCGGGAATTGGAAGTGATGCGGCTGATCGCCTCGGGCAAGACGGTCGGGCAAATTGCGGAACTCCTGTGCCTTAGCGACAAAACAATCAGCACCTACCGGTGCCGCATTCTGGAAAAAATGGGCATGAAAACGAATGCCGAGCTTACCCATTTCGTCATCCGGAATGACGTGCTGAATAATACGTCTGAGCCGTAACGTAAGGGAAATAACGACAGACGAATCAAGTTCAACCCTATACCGGCTCTCCCTCAGTTGGTCGATAGTCAAAGATGATGGCAAAAACCTACGCCACCGGCGCGAGTGTCAGGTCACCCGAACTGGAGCCCGAAGTGGCGCATTTCCGGCATTGCGTACAGTTTTACGAGACTGATGCGTTCCTCGCCGGAAGTGTCAGCCGGTTTGCAGCCGAGGGATTGGCGCGCAATGAGGCCGTGATTGTCATTGCTACATGCTGCCACCTGCCCCTGATTGAGACTCATATGTACGGCCTGGGACGGCCGGATTTCGAAAAAGCCCGAACCGGCGGCCAGTTCACCATGTTCAGCGCTGAAGAAACGCTGGCCGGATTTATGGTGAACGGAATGCCGGACGACGGCCTGTTCATGACCGCCATGCACGAACTGATGAGGGCCGTTGAGCATTCAGGTCCCTGGTCGCACGTGAGAGTGTTTGGGGAAATGGTGGCAGTTCTGCTCGAGCTGGTGAGCCAGCAAGCTGCTCTTCGGCTGGAATATCTCTGGGACGCGCTGGCGCAATCGCACGAATTCTCTTTGATGTGCGGATATCCGGCACGGGGGTTCAACCATGCCGGCGGATCGGATGGATTCGCTCGGATTTGCAATCGTCATTCGCACGTTCTGCCGGCAGAAAGCTATCTTAGTCTGGCACATGAAAGCGATCGTCTTCGGGCTGTCGCCGGTCTGCAACAGATTGCAGGTTCCAGCAAGGCCGAACTGGAACACAGCATCTTTCATCATCAGCATCATGACCCCCTGACGGACCTCCCCAACCAAAAGCTTCTTACCGAAATTCTGGCGAGCGCGGTCTCATGCAGCCCGGCGGGTGCGCTCATCGCTGTTTTCGCCATTGATCTGGACGGTTGCAAAGTCATTGGCGATGCCTTCGGACGTGGCGCCCGGGACCGCCTTGTGATCGAGGCGGCTCAGCGGCTCCGGGTTCTCATTGGGGCAGGGGGTACTCTTGCGAGAACCGGAAGTCAGGAGTTCACGCTGGTAGCCTGCGGCCTTCCCGATCCGGAAGCTGCTGCGCTTCTGGCGCAAACTGCCCTGTCCGCGCTCTCTCTGCCTTTTGCGATTGCCGGGCGCGAGTTAGTCGTATACGCGAGTCTCGGAATCAGCATGTCCCCGGTTCACGGAACGGAATCCGAAACCCTGCTGCGCCGAGCCGAAATAGCTCTCATGGACACAAAGCAGAAGGGCAGAGGCCAGATGGCAGTGTTTTCTGCCACGCTGGGGCGAGCCGCGCGCTTACGGGAGCGCGTGGAAGCTCGCCTTCGGCAGGCGGATGCCAGATGCGAGTTTGAGATCCATTTTCAGCCATTGATTTGCATGGCCACCGCGCGCCCGAGTCGTTATGAGGCGCTTCTCCGTTGGGATCTGACTCCGGGATGCTCGGCACCACCCGCCACGTTCATCCCGATCATGGAAGAGACCGGACTCATTGTTCCGATCGGTGAATGGGTCTTGCATCAGGCCTGTATGAAGGCAGCAGCCTGGCAGAACGGCTCGCTTCGCGGCAGGGGTGTGGCAGTAAACGTTTCAGCAGTCCAGTTCGCCCGGCCCGACTTTGTCTCACTGGTTGCCCGCACCCTGGAGAAGACCGGCTTGCGTCCCGAACTTCTTGAGCTTGAACTTACGGAAAGTCTCCTGATCGGGGACTTTGAAAAATCGAAGAGAGCCCTGGCAGAGCTAAAAGGCATGGGTGTGACGGTGGCTATCGACGACTTCGGAACCGGGTACTCCTGCCTTGCTTATCTGCACCATCTCGCGATCGATGCGCTGAAAATCGACAAATGCTTTGTTAGCGGAATAGAACAGTCTAAATCCAAAGCGGCGGTGTTTCGCGGGCTGGCCGGTATTGCGCACGAGCTTTCCATTCGCATCATCGCCGAGGGTGTTGAAACACCAAACCAGTACAGAGCGGTCGCGGAGTTCGGATGCCACGAGGCGCAGGGTTTTCTTCTGGGCCGCCCCGGACCAGAGATCAGCCCGCACTCCCCGTTGCTCATACGCCCGAACCAGACGGCGCGGCGGCACGATGCGGGCAAAAAGCGATTTCCTCTTTCGTGTCATACTTCTGCCATGGAGGAGCGTCAATGAAGACGGCGGTCACCGTAATCCTGTCACTTTGCGCCTGCACTCCTGCGGAGGCGGATTTCACCTACACCCAGACTATGAAAATGACCGGCGGCATGTTGGCTGGTATGGCGGGGAAAAGTGCGCCCCGAGCCACAAAGGTTTCTCTGAAAGGTCAAAAGCTCAAGACGGATGATGGCGCCAACGTCATTGTTATCGACCTGGATGCGCAGACAATCACCACGATAAACAACGCGCAAAAAACCTTCACGGTCAGAGATGTGAATGATCTCAAGGGGAGCACCAGCGACCTGAACGCGACGGCTGATTTCAAAGAAACCGGACAGAAAAAAGTCGTAAACGGTTTCAGTGCCAGCGAAGCGGTTCTCACGATGGATATGGACGCTCCGCCCATTGGCAAGGCACAAGTGGAGGTGGATATGTGGCTCTCCTCAGAGATCCCGGGTGCTCAGGAACTGCGTGACTTCTACTCGAAGAACGCAGCCAAGTTTCCCTGGCAGGCGCTGGGCGGTGGCGCAGGCAGTCCGGCGATAGCGTCCGCTATGGCCGAATTGCAAAAGAAAATGGCAACCATGCATGGTGGTCCCGTTCAGCAAATTATCAGGATTAAAGCACCAGGTGCGATGCCTGGCTTTGCGGAAACCGGAGCACCACCGGCCGGGCCTTCCGCCGCTCAGATGATCCAGATTCAGGCAGGTATGGAGAAAGCGCGTAAGCAACTGGAATTCATGGCTGCGCAGGGCGGACCGGCGGCGGCCATTGCCAGACAGCAACTCGCAAGGATGGGTCCGCCGCCTCAGACGGGCGGCAATGCGGGTTCCGCCGGAAGCAACTGGCTGCTCGAAATGACGATCGATTCCTCGGAATTTTTAGCGGCAGGCATTCCGGACTCGGCCTTCGAAGTTCCCGCCGGATATCAAAAGCATTGAGGTTTGCGTGCCAGCCCGGATGCACCAGGTGTTGTGAACAACAGGGCTTTGTGTATCTGACCGAGGATGACATTACCAGGCTGTCGGATCATCTGAAAGTGGCGGTGCCTGATTTCGAGCGCCGCTATGTTTACCGTACAAAGAACATCCGGCGCCTGCGGGTGCCGAGACACGCGCAATGCGAGTTTCTGGAAAGCGGGGGTTGCAGCGTTCACGAGGCGAAGCCCACGCAGTGCCGCACTTTTCCTTACTGGCCCGAGTTGCTGGACAGCCGCCGCGCCTGGCATAAAACCGGAAGCTGGTGTCCTGGAATCGGTCAGGGTGAACTGGTGAATATTGAAAGCGCAAATGCCCAGGCGGAAGTGATGCGCGCCGCCCACCCGCACCTGTACAAGTGAGGCGTCACCCGGCCCCGAGTTCGAAACAACGGGGGACCCGCTACCTAATAAACTGACGTTCAAAGTTATGGAACTGCGCTCGCATGGATGCGATGTCGAGCTGGCCAACGAAGGAGTCCACGCGGGGATAGCAGATGATACTACTCCTCCGAGTGAAGTGCGTTTAGAGAGGTGCCCCGCCCACGCGCTCTGCAGCGTCTTTGAGGGCCTGAATCTTCTTATTAACAATACCGAGCTGAGACTCCGAAAAGCTCGCAGAAGGCAGCAACGCTCGTACTCTTACGATGATCTTTCTGACCTCTTCAACTGCGTCTGCAGCGGCTACGCGGGAGCCGACCTGCTGCATCTGGCGCGCTTTCTCGACCCCGGCAAAACCCGCATCGATCTGGACGCGAATCTGTTCGGCAGGGCTGCTGTCGACGGACAGGGAGTTTTTGTCGGAGGGAGTGGAGGGCTTCATTTCCCGCACCTTTTGTCGCTGCTTTGGTTGTTAGTACACATTCTGCTGAGTTACGTTCGCTTTATGATGCAGGCGGAATGGCAGGCTTTCGCTTCTGCGTGGTCCGGTCGACTTTCGAGGCCTTGAGAGAGAGAAATGCAATGCAGTCCTCGTCTGTGAGTTGATGGCTTTCTACCTCACCGCTCGCCACGATAGCGGAACACATCGCCGGGCCATCCTGAAAGGAGATCTTATGTTTGCGGAACAGGTCCACCGAAGCGCTCACCGTGTAAACCACAGTGGTAGCTGTCGCCGGTAACCTGCCAAATTTAAAAATCCGGGTTCCCGCAGCATCGTCGAAACCCATATATCGCAAGGGAACAAGGGTATCGGGACGGGGATTACGAACAGCGCGGGATTCCACGATGTTCTTCCAGCGCTCGTCACTATGAATCAGGCGTTGCACTCGGTCCACGGGATCCTGCCAGTTGTCAAGATAGTACTGGGCTTCCTGCACGCCTAGTACCTTCGCGCGGTGCTCTTCGATCATGGCAAGCAGGGCGGATATTTCACTGGGTTCAAGCCCTTTGTAGCGGTTAACCCCAGCTTCCACGGAGGTTATAAGCCGATCGAAACTCAGGTTGATCTGAGTTCGAATCTGGTTTGCCCAGGTAATCTGGCTGGCAAGGCCATTCAGAGCGGAATCCGTGGTCCCGCCGGTTGAAACACCGATCGAACCCGAAATGTGCACCGGGCCGTTCCGTTCCGAAACATCGTTTGGCATTTTTCTCCAGCGGGATCACTGACATCCCGGTTTAAACCAGCTATTCGGAAGTCACTACTTTACGCGGCGGTAACAACTCTTCCATAGGATCGAGAGAAGTAAGTGCAAGAGCCCGCTCTTCTTCGGCCAAACGGGCCTGCTCGGCTAAAATCGCCAGAGCCTCAGCCGCTACTGCCTCTTCATCCGGTAAGGGCTGACTGGTCAGCTTTCGTTCCTCGCGCCGGGAACCCTTTTCCTGCTGCTTCTCTTTGCGCTTTTGCTCTTTTTGACGTTTATTGAACGTCGGCCGTCCTCGACCAGACATCGCTCGCTCCTTATGATGACTGCGCCGCCGGCCGGGCTACCGGCGGCGCCACTAAAAAATATACTGTACCCTCAGGTGTGAATTCGGGTTTTACCAGCGGGGTCCGCGGCTACGATTGCCGCCGGCGCCACCACCACCGCTTCGATTCCCACCAAACCCGCCACCGCCACCTCCACGGCCGCCTTCCGGCTTCGGCCGCGCTTCGTTCACGTTCATGTTGCGCCCGTTCAGATCTGCTCCGTTGAGCTGCGAAATAGCGGTCTCGGCGTCGCGCTTTTCGGTCATCTCCACAAAGGCGAAGCCGCGGGGTTGCCCGGTTTCACGGTCTGTAACAATATTGACGCGCTCCACGTTACCAAATTGCGAAAAAGCGGCGAGCAGTTCATCCTGGGTAGTTTTGAAACTGAGGTTCCCGACAAAGAGGTTGGTCATTAGGTTTTCCTTATAAGCGTATTTGTCTCTGTCAGACTGCTCTGAGACCATAACCAACTACGGTAAGGAGGGAGGGCGGCCAGAAGGCACTGTAAACAGACTGATGCGGGCAAAGACAGCTCCAGTGTATCAGATTGTGGAGATCAAAGTGCTCAGCGGAGAAGCTTCTATGAAGTTTCATATGCGTCCAAAGTGAGGTACGAAACACTTCCGAATTCCTGATATGAACGAAATACTTATGCGCTCATTTCGCGTTAAACACCTGCGCAGGTCGGATTCCGTGAATATCCTCCACCAGAGCACGTAAGACTTCGGCCACACTCCACGCCTGGGCAAAACACCCGCGTGGCAAGTGGGGCGCATCGCCGTCGAATATCTCAGAAATACTCCCGAGTCCCGCAGTGGCCAGATGGCCGCGAAACCCGGCCAGCCACTTCCCGGCCTGTTCCCGTCTATCGTGGTGTGTTCGGACGTACGCCGTAATAAACGGACCCAATAGCCAGGGCCAAACCGTTCCCTGGTGATAGGCGGAATCCCGCTCGACCCGCCCCCCTTCATACTTTCCGATGTAATGCGGGTCGTTCGGAGACAGCGTGCGAAGGCCGAATTCCGTTAACAGTTCACGTTCAACAACAGCCAGAATGCTGCGGGCGCGATCGGACTCCACCATCGTGTGTCCCAGCGATAAGGCAATCACCTGGTTCGGCCGGATCGAGGCGTCGCATGTATCGGCGACTACGTCGTACAGGCACCCCGCCTCTTCATTCCAGAAGGTCGCGTTGAAACTTTGCAGCGTACGGCCAGCCACGTCGGCCAGCATTTTCGCTTCCTCGCCATCATCGAAACTTTGAGCCACTGTTTCGGTGAACCGAAGCGCGTTGTACCAAAGCGCCTGAATTTCAACGGGCTTTCCGTGGCGCGGAGTCGCGACGAAATCGCCCACCTTCGCGTCCATCCAGGTCAGCTGAGTATCCGGGCTGCCTGCCGTAATGAGCCCGTCCGGCCCGCAGCGGATCCCGAAACGGGTCCCATGCAGATGCCAGTCGATGATGCTCTTCATCGTGTTGTACAGGTTTTGCTGCAGGAATGTGAGATCTCCGGTATATTCGACATACTTCCGAATGGCCTCAAAGTACCAGAGCGACGCGTCCACAGTGTTGTACTCCGTTGCCTCCCCAAAATCCGGAAACCGGTTTGGCAGCATTCCCCGGTCAGCGGCCTTGCTGAACGCCAGCAGAATGTCCCGAGCGATATCGAAGCGCCCAGTGGTCAGAGTCAGGCCGGGCAGGGCAATCATGGTGTCCCTTCCCCAATCCGCGAACCATGGATAACCGGCGATCACCGTCCGGAGTGGCCTGGACAAGCCGGGCACAGTGCGACTGGCGATGAACTGGTCGGCGCTGGTGGTCAGATCCTTCACCAACGGGTCGTTCACCGGCGCATTCGCACGCAGCGCGGCCCGGCGGGCGATCTCACGTTCGCGGATTGTGCCCGCCAGTCGGGCATCATGTGGCTGAGTGGATGCGATGACTACGGCAGTCGAGCCCGCGCGGAGGTCAAACTGCATCACCAGCGGCTGAAACAGGTCTTCAGCTGAATCGAGACCTCGCTCCCGCTCCCGCGGATAGTCGAAATTATAATACCAGCCGCCTTCGCTCGCGACCCACCGCGCGTTGTGGCCGAAGCAGAGTCCTGGCAGACCTTCATAAGGTTGCACCGACACATTGCCCGGTGCCTCCGTGATTTCCGGGTTCAGGCCTGGATTCGCGTGAGTGGTGGAATGATAGTCGCGGAATGCGATCAGGGGGCGGACTTCGAGCGTGCACTCACCGGGTCCTGGCAACGCATATTCGATTACGGTAGTATTTTCGCCGTGCGCCATGAAAATGCGCTTCTCGAGCTCTATGCCGCCAATTTCATAAGTGAAGATGGGAAAGGGAGCCAGCCGAAAACTCTTCAGATATGTGTAGCCGGTCGGGTGGACCGCTCCCGGATACAGGTTGGCGGAGAGATCGTACCTGGCGCCGTTCAGGAAAACCGTCTCTTCCAGTTTCGAGAGCAATACGTAACGGTCCACGGGTGGATGCAGCGAGGCGGTAAGCAACCCGTGGTAGCGCCTGGTGTTGATCCCGGGCACCGTGGATGAGGCAAAGCCCCCGATTCCGTTGGTCTCCAGCCATTCCCGCGTCAGTCCGGCTTCCAGGTTGCCGCAAACGTCCCGTCCAAAAGTGATCATGTCGCTGATACAGCTTTTATCAGATGCGGGTGGACGGATGGCCGGTCTCAGGTCTCGAGTGCCCGTACTGTACTGGAAAGGTCCGGGAGTAATCGCTGGAGCCTGGTTAAGTTCTGTCCTGAATCCATGTCGGAAACCAGATAGACGAAGTGGTCTCGGGTCTCGAAACCGGCGATGCTGTACTGTGCCGCCGAGACGGAGTAGAGTTGTTCGCCGGCGGCCGTTGCGACAACCTGCAAGTCGCTGCCGGCAGCTTCCCCCTGCGACCGGTTCGTGATTAAGAGCGAGATCAGCCTGCTGTCATTTGTTACAGTTATATGTGTATACTTCCGGCCTTTGTAGCTGCAAACATGCGCTTCCAGGATGCGAAACTCACTTGGCAAATGGCTTCGCATTCTTGAAAGCAGAGCGCCGTATTGAGGACCCACATCGCGGGCCGTCTGTTCCGGGTTCGGCAAGGGGGACGGACGCTTGCGTAAAACAGCGCAGTGCACATGTTGCTGCAGCCCGATCTGCATCACGCGCGGCACTCCGGTCATGATTGACGCGATATAACCGTCCTGCGGATCTGACGAAACCGAAAGGCGACCCGCACGCCACGACATGGTCAGGCTAAAGACCATCAACACGGAAGCTGCGATCGCCACAAGTGTCCAGCGGCGTGCGTGATTGTTCCGCGAATCGAGCGCCCGGTGAACCTTTTGCTCCAGACCGGGCGGACTTTCTGAATTCCTGACAGCTGCCCGTATCCGGGTTTGCAGGGCCGTTCTTCCCTTAACGAGATCAGCGAGCTCCGGGCACTCATTCATGTGTCGTCTGAACTCTGCCGAATCCGCCTCGTCGACCTCTCCATCCAGGTATCTATCGAGCAGCGGATGAATGCGCGCGCAACCGTCATCCAAAGGCACACTCATCTGTCGTGTTCCTTTCCGATCCCGTACGAAACCGCGACACTGACCAGTTGTTCCCGCAGCAACTTCCGTCCGCGGCTCAGTCTCGACATGACCGTGCCAATCGGAATTCCCAAGATGTCCGAGGCCTCTTTATACGCAAATTCCTCCACGTCCACCATCAGGATCACCGCTTTGTAGTCGGGCGGAATCCGCTCCAGCGCCTCGAGAATCTGCTCGTCGCGCAGGTCGTCGCCTACCGGTTCCGGAGCCGTCAGACTAGCCTCCAGAAACTCCTCATTCTCCCTGGGCACTCCGAACCGGAACCATTTCCGCCGCTGGTGATGGACGCAATGAAACAGTATTTTGAACAGCCACGCCCGGCAATTCGTCCCGGATTCGAAACGGGCGAACGATTTCCATGCCTGCAGATACGTTTCCTGAACCGCGTCTTCGGCCCGTGTCCGATCGCGGGTCATGCGAAGCGCCGTGCGGAAAACATCCTTCACGTGCGGCATTGCTTCGCTATCGAAGACAGCTCTGCGGTCGGGCTTTGTCAGCGCTTCCAGACGTCTGGCCGGCGGGTCCTGCATTACGTTGCCCCGGAGCCAGGCACCTTGTTGCAAAACGAATGACTGCATCTGTAATTCATATGATCGGCAGCCTCGCTGTTATTCCCTTACCTGGCATGTAAAGCCCGACCCTGGTAGTCTATCTGATCCGCCTTCCTCCATTCACTCGTTCAAGTGGGTTTTA
>JAUZEU010000586.1 GCA_030838885.1 Bryobacterales bacterium
CCCGCCGCGGCATATTCGCTGAGCCTTTGGCGATGCGGCCCATCGAGCGTGCCGGTCTCAATCAGAAGCCTGCAGGAAACTCCGTTCAGGCGCGCCTGCCGCACCAGCATCTCGTCCAGCGGATCCACCGCGTACGGCGGTCGCGAAAACTCGAGGTACTCTGTTTTGACGTCCCCCAGCATGCGGCGGTATTCGGCCGCAGTTTGCGTTGGCTCGGAAACGATTCGGAGAAAATCAAGAGTTCCCCTGCCTCCTTTGCCTTCTGAGTAGAGGCCGCTCAAATCCTCCATCAGGTTATTAGCCGAGCGAGCCTGATCGGTTAATTCATGCTCCAGCAACTGTCGTTTGCGTGCCAGATAAGCCGGGATGGCGAGGTTTGGTTCCACTGCGGAGAACAGTTTGGTGCGGTCCTGCACCACGAGTGCGAAACCCTTTTCCACTAAACTATCCAGAACTTCGTAAATCTTTTGTCTGGGAACGTGGGAACGCGGCGCCAGTTCGAGGGCCTTAAAACGGGAATGGCCCAGAAGAACCAGATATGTTCGTGCTTCGTATGCGTTCAGTCCCAACTGCTGCAGTCCGCGCCAGAACCGCTGATACTCGATCTCGGCAAGATCCCTGGTCATTTTGTCTTTTCAACTCTATCCAATGCCCTGCACTCTATCTGATGCCTTGCACCGAAGTGGAAAAGATTTGCAAATAGGCCGAATTTCAGGTGAGCCGCCTTGACAGGGCTAGTACCAGGCCCTAGACTTGTGTAAAAGCGCACAGCGTGCCTGTAGGGGTTGTCTTTACAGGAATTTCAGTGGCTTAACGAGTTCAGTGACCGCCATCGTGCCAAGCATTCGTATCGTCATTATCGATGACAACAGTATGTTCCGTGATGGGCTCAGCAATCTTCTGGATGCCCAGCCGGATTTCGAGGTAATTTCCTCGGCCGATACCGCCCCCGTGGCAGTCGAGCAAATCCGAAAGGGCCGTCCCGACATCGTGGTTCTGGGCTGGCCTGCCAGTTCCCCGAACAGCCAAAAGATATATAGTGCAATTCAGGACGCAAAATTAGCTTCACGAGTAATCATGCTGGTGAGCGGCGAGACCCGGGAAGATTTTGTCGAAGCCGTAAAACAGGGCTGCTGCGGGATTGTTCCGAAGCAAACTTCTACCGAACTACTATTGAAAAGTATTCGCAAGGTTCATGCCGGTGAATTCTGGCTCGACCGCGTGAGCACGGCAGAAGTGATCCGGCGACTGGCGAAAAAGGGCGGCAACAATGGACCCTCCTCCCGGCTTGGCGTTCGTGATCAAAGCACCGCACTCAGCCAGCGCGAGCGGGAAATCGTTGTTTTGGTCGCGCAGGGATTTAAAAACAAAGAAATGGCCGAGCGGATGTTCATCAGTGAGCAGACCGTTAAGAACCATCTGCACAATATTTTTGATAAGCTGGGCGTTTCAGATCGCCTGGAACTCGCGCTTTACGCTATTCACCACAACCTGCACGGAAGCGCCTGAAAATCCGCGGAGTTTATTCGCGCGGCGCAATGCCCAGCGCCCGCATTTTCCGGTACAGATTGCTCCGCTCCAGCCCCAGTAATTCCGCCGTGCGGGTGACATTGCCATTGGCATCTTCCAGCTTTTTCTGGATGTAATCCCGCTCAGCCGCTTCCCGCACATCCTGCAGGCTTCCGTATCGCTCCTGGGTACGGTCAGCAGCCGGCCGCCGGGATAACTGCAGCGGTATATGGCGGGCGTCGATCCTGCTCTGCTGGTGAAGGATTACGATTCGTTCAATCAGGTTGCGCAGTTCCCGCACATTCCCTGGCCAATGGTATTCCTGCAGAAGTTCGATTGCCTGCTGCGTCAGTTCTTTCGGCCTGCGGCCGTAGGCGCGCGCAAAATCGTCCATGAAGTAAACGGCCAGCAGCGGGATATCTTCCTTACGCTCCCGCAGCGGCGGCATGTGGAAGGGAATCACATTGAGCCGGTAGAACAGGTCTTCACGGAAGTTCCCTTTTTCGATCTCTTCTTCCAGGTTCTTGTTCGTTGCCGCAACCACCCGAACGTCCACCTGAATCGATTCGTGCGCGCCTACCGGCTCGAAGCGCTGCTCTTCAAGCGACCGGAGCACCTTAGCCTGCGTCTTCAGGCTCATGTCCCCCACTTCATCCAGGAACAACGTGCCGCCATCCGCCTTCTGGAATTTGCCGATCTTGCGCTCATGCGCCGCCGTGAAGCTTCCTTTCATGTGCCCGAAGAGTTCGCTCTCGATCATCTCTTCCGGAATGGCCGCGCAATTCACTTCCACAAACGGATTCGAAGCCCGCGGGCTCATCGCATGAAGCGCGTGGGCCACCAGTTCCTTACCCGTTCCGCTCTCCCCGTAAATGAGCACCCGCCCGTTGGTGCCTGCCATCAGCCCCAGTTGCTGCCGCAACGCTTTCATGGGCACACTTTCGCCCACGATGTTCGACGACGTTGTAGCCGACTCCCGCAGCTGGTCGTTCTGAAGCCGCAGACGCCGGTGATCGATCGCGTTCTTCAGAACCACCAGCACCCGTTCAATAGACAATGGCTTTTCGAGGAAGTCATAAGCGCCCAGCTTGGTGGCCTTCACGGCCGTCTCGATCGTGCCATGGCCGGAGATCATTACCACCCCAGGCCGGTCCACTGCCGTGATGTTCTGGATACGGCTCAGCGCTTGGAGCCCGTCCATCTTTGGAAGCCAGATATCGAGCAGCACCACCTCATAGATCGATCCGGCAAGCGCTTCCAGACACTCTTCCCCGCTCTCCGCCACATCCACCGTATAACCTTCATCGCGCAGCGCGCCGCCCAGCGATTGGCGGATGCCGGGTTCGTCGTCGACGATCAGGACACGTGGAGAATTCATGCGGTTCCGGCAGGGCGGTATGCAGCCACGCCACCCTATGCAATCAGTGTAGCGGGACTCGCGAGCGCTTTCTGTTCTTCCGGAACGGCCGCGGGCAGTTCGACGGTGAATCGGGCTCCGCAGGGCTTGTTGTCTTCCACGCGAATGCTGGTATCGTGCTCGGCCAGGATATGGCTCACAATAGCCAGGCCGAGGCCTGTGCCCCGGTCTTTGGTGGAAAAATACGGCAGGAACAGCTTTTCTTTTTGGTCAGACGTAATGCCGCAGCCGGAATCGGCGAAAACAAGCTCGACGCTTTCTGCCAGACCCGCGCGCGTCATCACCTGCAGAATCTTCACTGGTGAATCCTGCATGGCCTCGGCCGCGTTATCAACCAGATTGACTACCACTCGTTTGAACTGCTCCGGATCCACAGAGACGGGCGGCAGCCCGGGGGCGAGATCCAGCGTCAGTTCGATACCTTCCAGCCGCCCTTCGAAAACGCTCATCCCGGTCATAACCACGTCGTTCAGATCACAGATAACCGGCCGCGCAGCGGGCAGACGTGAGAACTGGGAGAACTCGTCTACCAGCCTTTTCACCGAAGCGGTTTCTTCCAGGATGGTTCCGGCGCATTCGCGCAAAAGCTGATCCACGGACACCGGCAGAGTTGTTCGGTTCACCTGCCGCAGGATCCGCTCCGCCGAGAGTGCAATAGGCGTGAGCGGATTGCGGATCTCATGAGCCACGCGCCGCGCCACTTCGCTCCATGCCGCAGCTTTTTGGGCGCGCAGCAGATCGCTGGTATCTTCAATGACCACCACGAAGCCTGCGTTTCGCCCGCGCTCAACGGCGGCAACCGTGACTGCCACATGCACTGTCCTGGATTGAGTCTTCACTTCGAGTTGCTGGGCTGCCAGACCGGTGCGCCGGGCGCGATTCATCAAATAGCGGATTTCAGCCACATCTTCCCGCGAGAAAAGATCGTCGAGCCGCGAGGCCGACCGTACGTTGGCCCCCGGGAACATCGTATCGAGCGCCTTATTCACCCGCTGCACAGCGCCGGCCGCATCAACCGAGATGATGCCGGTTGGAATGCTTTCGAGAATGGCTTCGGTGAACCGCCGGCGGGCATCGATCTCCCCGCGATTGGCTTCCAGATCCGCAGTCATACGGTTGAAGCCGCCCACCAGTTGCGCCAGTTCGTCCATGGCCCGTATATCGACTCGGTAAGACAGATTGCCGCGGCTAACCTCCTCCGCGGCACGGACCAATGCGGAGATGGGCCCGCTGATTTGCCGGGCAAGGAAATGCGCCATCCAGGCGGAGACGAAAAGAACAAAGAGGGCGATCAGGAAGAGAACCTGTAGAAGGTAGCTGCGATAGCTCTTTCGCTGATCTCCCAGTTGCTGGAAAAGCCGGGCGTGATCCCGAATTTCTTTCAACTGCTTCTCGAGATCGATAGGTATCGCTTCCGAGACCATGACGGAACCTATGTTCTTGCCTGCCTTTATGATGGGCGCCATCGACACAACCGCGGGCGCCTCGGCAGGTACCGCGGGCCTGGCTCCAAACCTGCCGTAGCTTGCCACGGGATGCATGGTCTCGGCAGGAATAATGCGCGCGGCGCTGATTCCGTGCTGCACGCAGAAAGATTCCAGCCATGGTGTTTGCCCTGCCGGATCTTCCAGTTGCCGCAGAGTCTCCGGCAGGGCCGCAATGAGTTGGGCCTCCGCCAGCGCCTTTCCTTTCGTCTGCTGCTCCAGCGCTGTGGTCATGCTCTGAAAATCAGCCACCACATGCTCCGTCGGACCAGTAAACCAGTGCTTCAGAGTCCGGTTCATAACGTAGTAGTTGAACAGCACCATGAAGATAACAGGCATGAGACTGAGAGCCAGAGCGCCCGTGATTAGCTTGGTGCGGATGCGCGAACCCAATCGGTCACTTCGCCGCTCAACCCAAAGCTTCAGGATGATGCGCACGAGCATGAACCCGAGCGTCACCATCAGCAGGAATATCAGCAGCGAAACGCCGAAGAAGACAAATGTTTGCTCCGGGTCTTCCGGCCGGAACCTTCCGAAGTCGAACGACCCCTGCCACAACACGAGCGTGGCCGAGGCGACCAGCAGGATGGCCGCGAGTACGTTCATGAGCCGCTTCAGCATCGGATGGCTTCAGTATAACGGGACAAAAAAAGGCGGGCCTTACCGGTTGAATCCGTGAGGCCCGCCGCGAGTGATCAGTGTTTGCTGCGGTCTAGAACTTAAACTTCAGCGCCAGCTGTATGTTCCTTGGGTTGCTCGAGAACACCGATTCCTGATTGTTGAAAGCGGGGTTCCCCGGCTTCAGGATCGTCTGATAAGTCGGGTTGTTGTAGTTGTCGAGGTACACGTCATTTAAGCGCCCGGCGATGAATTGCGGGTGATTCAGGAAATTCAGGAACTGCGCCTGGAATTCCAGTTTGTACCGCTCGTGATACGAAATGCGTTTCACGAGGGTGATGTCTATGTTGTTGATAGGGCGCCCAGGTAGTGTGTTGCGCCCTCCGGTGGGCATCACGCCTCTGGCCGCCTGAATATACTGGGCGTTGGGGTTGTTCGCCAGGTAAGCGACTGTGGCCCTTGACGAGTTCTGCAGCGCCGTGACCAGGGAACTGGTGCCGGTCACTCCGTTTGGATTCACGATGGCCCGATCTACCAAATCGCCGTTCAGATTGGAATCGACACCGCTTTGAACGGTATAGTACTCCGGTGACTGGTACGTGTAAATCGGCGCGATTTCCCAGTTACCAAGCGCATTCCGCATGATTGGGCTGCTGTTATGTGCGAACAGCGGCACATCGTAAAGCATGGTCATGGTAAACCGATGACGATGGTCGAGCGCCGAAGAGGCTCTGTCCAGCGACAAATTGCCGAAGTCCTCAGGGCGGCGGGGTGTCAGATAGGTGGAGAAAACCTCCGCCGTACTGTTATCGATGTTATGGCTCCAGGTGTATGCGCCACGGAACGTCATCCCGTTGCTGAACCGGCGGTCCAGCTGGACGTCCAGAGCGTTGTAGGTGGACCACCCCTGCGGCTGGTAGGAGGTGATTTTGCTCTGGAAACCGGCGTTGAAGTAGGCCGGCAGTTCGGAACCCGATGTATTGTTAGGACTGCTGGTCGCTGCCGCCTGTGCGTTCAACTGCGCCAGAGTCAGGGGCAGAGAGTCGAGCACCGCCTGCCCAGGATTGGCCAGATAAGTGGGAAGAGAGTGGCCTGGCGTTACTACTGCGTACTGATTGAGCTGCGATTGCAGGGGCAGGTGAACGCCGCGGGTTCCCACATAGCGAACTTCCAGGGTGTAATCCTTCGCGAAAGCGTGCTGAACCCCGAGTGTCCAGTTCAGAGCATAAGGCAGCACCTGGTCCGGTATGAAGGCGGAGGTGGCAGCACGGGCCTGGGCTGCATTCAACGTACCAGCGCTCTGGTTGGGCCTGATGCCGCCGTTCTGCAGGAAGCCACTCGGGCACTGATAGCTTTTGTCTGCACCGCACAACGCGTCCACCGTCTGAGAGAACTGCGGCGGAGAGGAGAGAATCCCGAGGTTATCGAAAAGAACGTCGTACGCCATCCCGAATCCGGCGCGAATAGATGTGCGTCCGCTGGTTCCGGGTGAGTAAGCCAGTCCGATGCGTGGCGCAAAGTTCTTGTAACCCGGTTTCGGCTCGCGAAATGTAATGAGGCCGGGAACGCTTGCGAGCGCGTTAACGCTCTGCAGTCGCTGGCCGTAAGGAACGCTGCTGAATTCCCACCGGACACCCAGATCGGCAGTCAGATGGCGGTTCACTTTCCAGCTGTCGCTCACATAGGCGTAGGTCGCGATCTGGTCGCCATAGTAGGTGTAGCTGCCGGTGGAGCGTTCCGCTAAATCCGATGGCTGAAGGTCAAACAGGAAATCGGTCATCTGGGCATACTCATAGTCGCCCAATGCGCGCTGCGTGAATGACTGGGGGGAGATCAGCTTGCGTCCGTCAAACCCAAATTTAAAGGTGTGTTTCCCCTTCACCCAGCTCAGGTTGTCAGTGAACTGATAGGTGTTCTGGATCGTGAACTGCGGAGCGCTGGTGTAGACGCCGAGTTGAATTCCAAGTTCGTCGAATTGAATAGTGGGGAACTTATCGAGACCCGGGAACTTAAAATTGCCCACGGGCACAAGTTGGTTATACCGGTTGAAGCCAAAGCGGAACTCATTGGTGAGTGACGGCGTGAAGTTGTGGAACTCGGAGATCGTCGCCAGGTAGTAGCGGCTGGGCGACGGCAGGTAGAACGCGGGCAGTTGCGGTTCCGCCGACGCCGGGAAACCGTCGTTCTTATTCATAATGAACCGGCCGCGGAGTTGGTCCTTGTCAGAGAGATTGTAGTCCACTGACGTAACGCCATACAGCCAGTTCACAAAATTCGGGCCTGCGATGTTCGCTGTGCCCACCGGAATACTCACTGTCCCGCCGTTTGGAAGCGTATAAGCCTGAGGATCGCCCGAGGGAGTAGCAGCGAGCGGAACGTACTGCTTCAGGATTGACAGATTCGTCTGGCTGACTCCCGGCAGGGAAGACAACGTCGCAAGACCTGCCGTCGTAGGCGCGGTAACGCCTGAGGTGCTCACCAGGCCAGTGGGATTGTATTCCCAGTCGGTAAAGAAAAACAGCTTGTTCTTTTTGATAGGGCCGCCGATATTTCCGCCAAAACGGTTCTGATCGTAGCGAGGATTCTTTGTAATGCCCTGGTTCTGATAGAGCTGATCGATTGCATTCAGATTGCGGTTGATGAAATATTCGAATGCTGAGCCGTGAAAGCCGTTGGTGCCCGATTTTACGTTGGTGTTGAACTGGCCGCCTGAAGAGTGGCCGAATTCGGCCTGGAAAACGTTCTGTAGTAACGTAAATTCCTGGACGGCATCGTTGGGAACGTAGACGAGAGGTCCGGTTACCGCCTTGCTATTATTATCAACGCCCTCAATCGTAAAATTGTTCGCCCGCGGACGCTGCCCGCCAACCGACGGGCCCTCGCCAACGCCCACGCCACCGCCGGACGCCACGCCCGCTGACAACAAGGAAAGATTGATAACTCCCTGGCCGACGCTGGTGCTCGGCAGATCCTGCGCGAGCCGCGAATCATAGTTATTCGTAATCTGGGCAGTGTTGGTATCTATTGTGGAGGCGGCTTCGGTCACTTCCACCGTAGTCGTGGCCTGACCGACCTGAAGGGTGAAATTCTGTGTACCGATTCTGTTCAGTAAGATCTGTACGCCCTTTGCGGACGCAGGGGAAAAACCTTTAGCAGTAACGGATAGATCGTACGCGCCGATCGGGAGGTTGGAAAACCGATACTCACCGCTTGCATTCGAACTTTGCGTTGTCTTAACGCCTGTCCCGGTGTTTGTCGCTTCTACTGTCGCGCCTGGAACTCCGGCGCTGGAGGGATCACTGATCAATCCGGTTAGGTCGCCGCTGGTAAGCTGAGCGAGGCCCTGCCGGGGAGTAAAGGTAAGGGCGAATAAAACAGTTAGCGCCACCGCCTTTACACTGGGCAAGAATCTGTTGTTCATGCCGTCTGCGAGTGCAAGTAAACCTCCAGTACGGATAGCGGGGATATTACTCAAATCAAAGGGAATTCAGAGAAATCCGATCACCATTAAGTTCCACTTCTGGAATGGATTCCTCAGGTAAACGTCTGTTTCTACGCAAAGCGGAAGCCAAAGTTTGTGTCGTTAAACACATCTACACAGTGGCGGATGGGCTTACGCGGAACTTAAAGCGCTCGCAATCGACAACAGTTCCTGCTCGGCAAATGGTCGCGCAATAATTTGTAACCCAATCGGTAAGCCATTGACCGGCAAGGGGATAGATATCGCAGGAATACCCAGCACATTGATCGAGCGGACGAATCTGGTGGAGGCCAGGCGAACATCTTCCTGCGTGCCGCCAATCTCCACGTGGGTCTCGCCAATAAGTGGAGCGAGAATAGGCGCCGTGGGGGTGAAAATGCAATCTATGTGATTCCACAATTTCGCCCATTCCTTCTGAGTTATCCGCCTTAATCTTTGAGCATTGATGTAATCAGTCGCCGATAACAACCGCCCCTGGTCGAAGAGGGCAAGCACATCCGAACCAAAATCGGCGCGCCGGTGCAGATACGGCTCCATCACGGCGGAAGCTTCGGACATCAGTATCATGCGGCTGATCACGTTGATTGCCGCAGGATCGGGCACCCTGATCTTCACCAGTTTCGCCCCGGCTGCCTCAGCACGGCTCACCGCAGCCGCAAATGCGGCGGTCACCTCCGGAGCGATTCGTTCATTAAAGAAATTCTCGGGCAATCCGACGCGCTTCCCCGCCAGCGAGCCAGGGCCCCCAGCGTAATCCGCTGTGGGCTGTCGCGAAGAGGTGTCGTCCCGCTCGTCCGGCCCGGCGATGGCATTGAGCACCAACCCGGCATCCCGCGGCGTCCTGGTCAGCGGGCCCATGTGGTCCAGACTGAAATCGAGCGGCAGCACCCCGAACCGGCTCACCCGCCCGGAAGTCGGCTTCAGCCCCACGCAACCGCAATAAGCCGCCGGATTGCGAATCGACCCCCCGGTGTCACTGCCCATGGCGAAGAACACCATATCCGCCGCGACGGCAACGCCGGAGCCGCCGCTGGAACCGCCAGGAATCCGCTGCGGATCGTGCGGATTTCGCACAGCCCCGAAATGCGGGTTATTGCAGGTGATGCCATAGGCGAATTCCTGCATGGACGTTTTCCCCATCAGAACGGCGCCGGCGGCGGTCAGCTTCTCGTAAACCGCGCTGTCGTGATCCGGCACGTGATCCGCGAAGATTTTTGAACCGAGAGTGGTGCGGATTCCCTTCGTGCAGAACACATCCTTCAGCGCATACGGAATGCCGTGCAGCGGCCCGCGATCAACTCCGGCGGCCAGTTCGTCGTCGGCCTGTCTCGCCTGCTGCATCGCCAGCTGATCTGTAACCGTGATGAAGGCATTCAGGTGCTCCTGCCGGCGAATAGAATCGAGCGATTCCTGCGCCAGTTCCACAGCAGACACTTCGCGCGCTCGCAGCTTGGCCGCAGCCTGTTCGATATTCATTGGCCCAGCACCGCACTTTCCGAAAGCGTTATTGCTGGTTCCGTAACAAATTCCAGTTGTGCCGTCAGAGGGCGAAACGCCTCTTCCAAAGCCGCCAGAGAGGGCGCTACTCGCTCAACGGCATCCGGCGGTATGTCAAAGCCCTTTGCACGGGCCAAAGCAGTCCAGTCAGTCATCACGCATTACTATAAGCCACGTGAACGATTTTCTTTTTGTCTACGGAATGCTGCGCAGCGAAATTCAAAACCCGCATGGTGATCGGCTGCGTGCGGAGGCGGAACTCATCGGGCCAGCTACCGTGCGAGGCGCTATTTTCCGGGTGAGCCACTACTCCGGCTATCGGCCCACACCTGAGGGTTCAGTGCAGGGCGAGTTGTATCGTCTTGCAGATCCTGCCAGCTTGCTCAAAGGTCTCGATGCCTACGAAGGCGCCGAATACGTCCGGATTCAGGTCCCTGTGCAAGCCGGGGCTGTGGAGACAGATGCTCTGGCCTGGATTTACCAATACAGTTACCAGCCCGCTGCTGATACGCGAATCGAATCCGGAGACTTCTGCAAGCCGTGAAATTCTCCCACCGGCTTTCCGGCGAACCGCACCCGAATGCCCTCGCACAGTTGCTCTCCGCAAAGCGCCAGGCGGGTATACCGGTTCTGGACCTCACCGAATCGAATCCCACACACGCCGGTATCCGGTACCCGCCCGGCTTTCTCGCAGCACTTTCTGACGACCGGGCGGCCCGTTATGAACCGGAGCCTTTCGGACTGCTTCCGGCGCGGGAACGGATTGCGGCCGAGTACGCCACTCCGGTTGAGAACGTGATCCTGACTGCCAGCACGAGTGAGGCTTACTCCTGGTTGTTTAAGCTCCTCTGCAACCACGGCGATGAAGTCCTGATACCGCGCCCTTCCTATCCGTTGTTCGATTACCTGGCAGCGCTGGAATCCGTTGCCGTCCGGCACTATGGCCTGTTCTACGATCACGGCTGGTTTATTGACCTTCATACTCTGGAAAGCGCCATTACGGACCGTACCCGTGCCGTCGTTCTGGTCAATCCGAATAACCCGACAGGCCATTTCATCCGGCATCATGAACTCAAACAGCTCACAGCTCTTTGCGAACGCCATGACATCGCCATCATTTCGGATGAGGTGTTCGGTGACTACGTGATCGACCCGGCCCCGGACAGCGTTCTTCACCTGCGCGGCGTGGCCGACTTCTCCCTCAACGGATTATCGAAACTTGTCGGACTGCCCCAGATGAAGCTTGCATGGATGATCACGAAGCGCCCCATGCCCGAACTCGAGATTATTGCCGACACATATCTGTCCCTCGGCACGCCTGTCCAGATGGCGCTGCCTTCGCTGTTGGCGTTGCGCGGTCCGGTGCAGACGCAGATCATGGAACGCGTGCAGACCAACCTGGCGCTGCTGCCGAGAACGCTGCGCGTGGAAGCCGGCTGGTATGCCATCATCCCGGTTATAGATGAAGAAGAAACCACCGAGGCGCTGCTTCGCGATTACAACACTTTGGTGCAGCCCGGCTTCTTTTATGATTTCGAACGGTCCGGCTATATCGTTGTCAGCCTGCTTACACCTTCGGAGATATTCAGAGAAGGGCTTGCGCGAATCACGCGCTCAAATCCTTCTGCCACGGACGGCTCCACGAATCTGGCCGCCATCTGATCCATCACGTGCTCAGGGACGACTCTGCCCCGTTCGGCGTTCCGCGCCTTGCAGACCGCAAGGGGCACATCGAACCAGAGCGCCTCAACACCACAGCCATGCTGGCGCGCCATCCTGATGTATGTCTTGCGGTCCTTACGCGTGAGATTTGTCGCATCGATGTAAGTCACCGGACGCTGTAACTGAATCCGCAACCGCAGCAGATAGCGAACGGTTCCGAAAACCTGAGCGTTAATGGTCTGATCCGTCTCATCATCGGCCAGTTGCAGACGGATCGCATCGCTCGATACAGGGTGAGCTCCGATCGCCCCGAAATACGAGGATTTACCCGATCCGGGCAACCCGACCGCGACCACAATCAACGGGCGCATGGTATCAGAATGATCTGCATTGTCCCTGGACTGGTGATCCCGATGTTAGCAAGCTCCTGTGGAGTCCGGAGTTGTGTCAGGAACTGTAAAGGCCGACCTGTTTTGTAATCCCCCCCTTCCCATTTCCCGTCCATATCGGCGTCACGGCCTTTGCAAAGGCGTGTGAACGTTAACGGGAGAAACAGGCAAATGAAGAAAACAGCAAACACGGTGATACTTGGCTTTTTTTGAGTGCAGTAATGTTCGCCCAGGGTCCCTTCGGGTCCAGAGCAAACGGCGGCACACCCTCGGTCCAGCTACACGGGCTGCCAATCAGGTGACGAGGCTTACCACGCTCCTGGATCTCACCCCGAGCCAGGCGGGCCAGGTGAGCAGCATCCTCACGGCGCAGCAGAGCGCCACATCCGCGCTGCAGACCACGCTGAAAGCCGATTACACCTCTCTGCAGACTGCAATTACCACCAATGCGACCGGAACCATCGACCAGGTAGCTGCCTCGATCGGAACGCTGAATGGCCAGTCCCTCGCGATACGCAGCAAGGCAGAGGCAGCGATATATCCCCTCCTGACTGCAACGCAGCAGGCAAAAGTAACCACCGTTGGCGGACTCGGGAGCCTCATGGGCGGACCTGGTGGACCTGGTGGTCCGGGAGGAGGGCGCGGCCCGCGGCCCTGAACTCTGAGGCCGGCAGTTACAGGAATACTTGTCGTGACTACGTGACTGTGAACGCGATGGCTTCGTCGAGCCTCCAGACGCGGCCATCGTACAGACACGTCGCGCACGCCTCCGGCTGCTCTTTGAAAAATCTCTCTTATGCGTAATAAATACAACACTCTTATCAGCCGAAGAAGCACAATCGCCAGACTCGCGCCCGCAGGTGTAGCCGCCTTGTTTATCCCGGCGTGGAATGAAACCATGGAGGCCGCCGATGCGGTCACCTGCGTGGCGTCCACTCCGACCGTCACCGAAGGCCCTTACTGGGTGGACGAAAAGCTGTTTCGTTCGGACATTCGTACCGATCCCACGACCGGGGTGGCACGCAGCGGTATCCCGCTGACTCTCACCATTACGGTTCAGAACCTGAGTAACAGCAGTAGTTGCTCACCGCTGGCGGGAGCGTACGTCGATATATGGCATTGCGACGCCAAAGGTGTTTACTCCGATGAATCGACTTACAATCCCGGGGGTGGCACCGGCAATGTGAATAAAAGCGGTCAGAAGTTCCTGCGCGGGTACCAGATTACGGATGGAAACGGGCAGGTAACGTTCACCACCATCTACCCTGGCTGGTACAGCGGGCGCACCATTCATATCCACTTCCGTGTACGCACCTACTCCCGCGACCTCCGTCATCGGGAACTTCGTCTCGCAGATCTTTTTCGACGATTCGGTGAATAACACGGTGCTTGGTCAGTCAGCTTATTCGCGGACGGGCTCCCGTAACACCACCAACAGCAATGACATGGTTTACCAGGTGGCGAACAAGGAGCGCATGCTGGCGACGGTGTCGGGAGATATTGGGAACGGTTACACAGCTGCACTTACGGCGGGCGTTTCACTGACGGTGGCCCCGGCAGCGGCGCCGGTCATTTCTCAGGGAGGCGTGGCTAATGCAGTCAGTGGCGTAGCCGGCCTCGCGCCCGGTTCATGGATCAGCATCTACGGCAGCAGCCTTTCAACAAGCACCCGGGCACTCGCGGCGGCGGATCTGGTGAACAACACAATCCCGACGTCCCTGAGCGGAGTCACCGTGCAGATCAATGGCAAAGCCGCTTATATGGGGTATGTCAGCGCGACGCAACTGAACGTACCCGCGCCGGCTGATACGGGGGCCGGCACGGTCACAGTAGTGGTGACAAACGCCGCGGGAACATCGAACAGCGCTGCTTCCACATCGCAAACGGTGCTTCCGGGCTTGTCGACAGCAGCTAATTATGTTCGCGCAGTGCGATACCCGGACGGCGCAATTGTCAACGGCACCAGTGCAGCGGAAACCGGCTTCACATCTTCGGCTGCCATCGGCCAGGGCGACATACTTGCGCTGTACGGCACGGGGTTTGGTCCAACGTACTCAGACGTGCCCACGGGTATCGTCTCTACAGGCGCTTATCCGACCACAAACCAGGTCACGGTAACTGTGGGTGGCGTTCCGGCAGAGGTGCTGTGGTCCGGTTTGGTGGGGGCCGGTTTGTATCAGATCAACGTGAGGGTGCCGGCTTCTTTGCCGGATGGCGACCAGCCGGTGATCGCCTCTGTGAGCGGGCTGAACACTCAGTCCGGCGCTCTGCTCAAGGTGGCAGCCAGCGTCCGGCTGGCCGCGCGCAGTGCCCCTCTCCCCCTTCACAACGCCCTTTGCAACGGGATGAGTGCTGGACGGTTCATGCTTTTCGCTGGTCTGACGGGAATGCAGCGGTAGCCTTTACGCAACGTAATGCCCGGCGCTCAGGAGCCGGTCCGCGATGCGGCGGCGCAGCACGATAGCGTTCACCGGTTCAAACTTTGCGAACCGCCGCAGCACTGCCATCTTCGTTCGCAGCGTGTCTCCTTCCGCGCAGGCCCCCAGCACCGGGCGCGCGAAGCTCTCGATCCGCGTCATCGCATCGCGAAGGAATACGGCGCACATATCGGCACCCTGCCCTTCCACTTTGCCGGACTTCTCAACCCGCAGCAGAGTCGATTCCATCGCAAACGCTTCCATCAAAACGTCTGCTATGCCTGCCAGCACTTCCTGCTCTTTGTCCATCGCCGCGCCGAACTTCTCAAAGGCGCTGGCGAGCAGAAGCAAGGCAACCTTCTTCGCGTTGCGCGCCAGACGCCTCTCCTCTTTTTCAGCGTCTGCGTCAAGAGACGGCCCGGAGAGAATCTCGTCCATCAGCGCCTTTGCCGCTTTGACGATGCCCAGACGACCCTGCTGCGCACGCTTCAATAACATCCCTGTGGTCAGCAGCCGGTTGATTTCGTTGGTGCCTTCGAAGATGCGGTTAATACGGGAATCGCGGTAAGCCCGCTCCACTGCGTAGTCCTGGTGGTAGCCATAGCCGCCGTGAATCTGCACACCCTCGTCCACCACGTAATCCAGCACTTCGGACGCGTAGACCTTGATCATGGAGCACTCGGCAGCGAACTCTTCCACGGCTTTCATCATGCGCCTCGCCGCGTCCGGCTCATCCCAGGAGAAACCCTCCAGATGTCCGGTGATCAGTCCTTCCACCCGATACGCCATGGCTTCTACAGCATAGGTGCGAATAGCCATCTCCGCCAGCTTGTGCCGGATCATCCCGAACTGCGCGATCTCCACTCCAAAGGCCTTGCGCTGCTTTGCATAAGCGATCGAAAGTCGCAGTACATTCTTTGACCCGCCCACCGCAAACGGACCCAGCTTCAGGCGGCCAAGATTCAGAATGTTGAAGGCGATTATGTGGCCGCGGCCCGGCTCGCCCAGCAGATTCTCCACGGGCACATGAACGTTGTCCAGAAATACGGCGGTGGTGGAGCTACCCTTGATGCCCATCTTTTGTTCTTCATTCCCGGTGGAGACGCCGGCGAATGCGCGCTCCACCAGGAACGCCGAGAACTGTTCGCCGCCGATCTTTGCGAAGACAGTGTAGAGGTCGGCCTTGCCGCCGTTCGTGATCCACATCTTCTGACCGTTCAGCACATAGTGGCGGCCATCCGGAGTCAGATCAGCACGGGTCTTTGCGGCGAGCGAGTCGGAACCGGCGTGAGGCTCGGTCAGACAATAGGCTGCCACCATTTCAGCGGAGGAGAGCTTTGCCAGATATTTCTGTTTCTGTTGCTCGGTGCCGAACAGAAGGAGTGGCATGGTCCCGATACCTGCGTGGGCCCCATGCCAGCCCGCGAACGAACCATCGCGGGCTAACTCTTCGGCGACCACCATCGAAGAAGGAAGATCCAGTTCCATGCCACCGTAGCGTTCCGGTGTCAGAATGCCCTCAAGGCCCAGCGACGCTGCCTTTCGCAGCAGAGTCACCGCAAGATCGTGGTTGCCGTGGACGATGGCTTCCACGTTCGGCGCCACTTCCTTTTCGAAGAACTCCCGCGCGGCGCGTCCAATGGCACGGTGTTCTGCTGTCAGATCTTCCGGCGTAAAGATTTCGGCCGCAGCCTGGTCTTCCACTAGGAACGAACCACCTGCCCTCTTGTGGGTCTCCATCTTTGCAGAAGTATTTACGGCAGTTGCCATTTTCAGATCCTTTCTCAGAGTCTCTCGAAAATCCCCGCTGCCCCCTGGCCGCCGCCCACGCACATGGTGACCATGCCATACCGGAGATCCCGGCGCTCCATCTCGCGGAGGATTGTGGCCGTCAGTTTCGCGCCCGTGCAACCCAGCGGATGGCCCAGCGCGATGGCGCCGCCATTCACATTCACACGTTCCGGATCGAGCTCACCTGCCTTCATCACCGCAAGGGCCTGCACCGCGAATGCTTCGTTCAATTCGATGATGCCCACCTGGTCGAGCCTGAGCCCGGCCAGAGCCAGTGCTTTCGGAATCGCTACCACAGGGCCGATTCCCATGATTTCGGGCGGTACTCCGCCCGTAGCAAAACTGACGAAGCGGGCTTTGGGCTTCAGGCCCAGTTGGCGCGCCTTTGTGGACGACATGACCAGCGCGATAGCTGCGCCGTCGCTCGTTTGCGAGGAATTGCCCGCCGTCACAGTTCCCTGCGCGTGGAAAACGGGCTTCAGCTTCGCCAGCGCTTCAATCGAAGTGTCGGCGCGCGGCCCCTCGTCCTTATCGAAGATCGTTTGCGAACTCCCTTCGGCAGTGAGTGTTTCCACCTTCACGGGCACGATCTCATCAGCGAATTTCCCCTCCGCCTGAGCTTTCAATGCGTTTTGATGACTGCGGTAGGAAAATGCGTCCGCGTCCTCCCGCGAGATGCCGTACTTGCGCTGCACCTGCTCGGCGGTCAAACCCATGTTCATGTAGATCTCGGGCTGGTTGTCGACAAACCATGGGTTGGGCGCAGGCTTGTTCCCGGCTTTCGGGATCATACTCATCGACTCCGCTCCCCCCGCCAGCACGATGTGGGCGCCACCGTTGCGGATCTGATCCGCAGCCATGGAGATCGACTGCAAGCCGGAACTGCAGAAGCGGTTGATAGTGACGCCCGTTGTGGTCACGGGGAGCCCGGCCCGCAGCGCCGCGATCCGCGCCATATTGCTGCCGGATTCTCCTTCCGGCATCGCACAGCCAAGAATCACGTCTTCGATGTCTTCTTTGGATACCTGAGGATACTTTTCGAGCAGCGCGCGAATAACGGTGGCGGCCATGTCGTCCGGGCGGGTATTTCGCAACGTGCCGCGCCCGGATTTCCCCACCGCGGTGCGAAGGCAATCGACGATGACTGCGTCGGGCATTTGATGGACTCCAGCATTACTGTCTCACAGCGGAGGTTTACTTATTCTTCAGAAGCGTCCGTGGTGCCGCGAGGCCTTCCTCAAGGTCTTCTCGAGCGCCTCCCGCAGGCTCTTTTCCTGAATGTCCTTGCCCAGTGCCGGATCATCCCCCGCGTACTGGGCGCGGATGATGCCGTTGCGGTCCACGAATGCAAGCTGTGGCATGAACATCGGATCGTTATCGGGCCGCCCCAGAAACTTCTGTATGTAGCTCTGTTCGTTGTAACCGATCGGGAACTGAGGCTGGAACTGCTTTTTGAAGTCAGAGATATGCAGTGAAGACATCGGCTCAATAGCAGAAGCCATGACCTGCACGCTTTTGTCCGCGTAGTCTTTCTGAATCTTGTTCAGCAGCCCGATTGTGAACTGGCAATGCGGGCAGGTAGTCAGGATGAAGGCCACCACGCAGGTCTTCCCGTTGTTCTCGCTGAGCCACAGGTACTTGTCTGTTCCGATCTGGATCCCGATGTCGGACGCCTTGCGGGGAACGGCGGGTTCCTGTCCCGATATGGAAAAGCTCAGACCCATCAAAACGGCCAGAAGAGGCGGCACTGTTTTCATCGGTCACAATTGTCGCACATTTATTTTTCCGATTGTTTTCAGAGACTTCGGGCGGTTTTTAAGTTTTTAAATGACGGTTTTCACCTCGCCTCGCAGATACCCTGGAATCGCAAGGAGGCCACGGCGGCCAAGTTGCAGAAAAGAGGAGCATATGGGCGGAGATCCTGTTGTGATTATCGGTCAGTTCTGTGATTGCTTTCTGTATTTTCTGGGCTGGTAGCCAGCCCTTCCCCATGCGTTTGCAAGACGCATGCAGCCGATCAAAGATCCGGTTTTAACCGGTAGTCGCCGCGAGCGACCGACTCCTCTGGTAGACTTAGCAGTAGCGCCCATTCTAGTTGCGCCTACTACTGGTCTAACCAGAGATTCTGGTGCCAAGTAATTCAGTAACAGTTATCGCCATCATTGGCTCGTCTCTGATTGCGTTGCTGCTGACCGGTTCCTCGCGAACTGCGGCGGATTCCCCCATAGACTTCTTACGGTTTGAAGAGTCCGAAGCCAAAGTACTGAGCTCCGAAGCGGCTCAACTCTACAGGAACGGCCACTACGCAGAAGCTCGCAGGGCTTTCCGGACTATAGCCTTGCGCGCCCAAGGACAGAGCATACCCCGTAGAGCGGCCTTGGACTGGAACAACGCAGGTGTTTGTTCGCTCGTGATATCGCAGTTCCGGGCAGCCCAGGACGACTTCGCGAAGGCTCGCAAAATAGCGGAATCTGCGCACGAGACCTACTCCCTTTCTATTACGCTGAATAATCTTGCCAGTCTGTATATCCACATGGGTCAGCCGGAACTGGCCATGCGGGTAGCAAATGAGGCCCTTGCCGGCACAGCGAATACGGCGAATCCCGCTACCAGAGCCACGCTTCTGGTGCAGCTGGGCGGCGCCCTCGCCGAACTTCATCGGCTCCCGGAAGCGGAACTCGTTTATCGGCGAGCCATTGCGGAGTTGATGGACCAGAAGATTGTTGACAGGAAAGACCTGTACACTGCTGCCGTGACCTGGAGTCAGTTTGGCTACGAGTACCTGAAAGCGGACCGCCTCAGTGAGGCTGAGTGGGCTCTCAGCGAATCTCTTCGGCTGATGCGGGTGCATGAGTTCAGGGTTTCCGCCGGCCTTCTTTCCGGCCTGGCACAGCTGAAGGGGCGCCAGGGCAATCGGCGCGCCGCCGAGAGTCTTTTCAGTGCCGCACTCCTGCTGCCGCCAAATATCACTCCCCGCCATCAGACTTATTTGGACAGAGGTCAGTTTCGGCTGAAGGCCGGAAATCTGACGGGTGCCCTGGCTGATTTCCGCCGGGCGAGGTCATTGTTCGCTGAGATGCGGGCCGACATTGTTCCTGCTGACCAGGATCGGGTGGCCCTGGAAAGCGGCCTCAGCGACATGTATGAAGGTCTTGTCGATGCCGGAAATCGCCTCGCCCGCCAGACCGGCGATCGAACAACCCTGCAGGAGACTTTTGACGCGGCCGAACAGGACAGGCTCTGGAGTCTGCGTGCCCTGGTGCCCAGCCCTAACGACTGGCGAACGAAACTGCCGGAGCACTATTGGGACGTTCTGGCAAAGTACCAGGCTCTGGGGCGCGCTGCGTCCGGAACCCCTTCCGAGGTGGAGAAGAAAACAGACCCCCTTCGCCTGCAGCTTCAACAGATCGAA
>JAUZEU010000491.1 GCA_030838885.1 Bryobacterales bacterium
TGCTGGGGACCGGGTCCGCTCACAAACAACAGCATGTTCGGGTTCTTAGGGTTCACCTTCGGCTCCACGGCGATGGCGTTATCCCGGTGAGACACGCGCCGGAAGCCCTGACCATTGATGTCTGCAACGTAGATCTGCGCGACGCCACTGGCTGAAGACGAGTAATAGATTTGCTTGCCATCGGGGGTGAAGTTCGGCGTGGTGTTCATGGATGCTTCCTGGTTGTAGAATGGCATCTGCCGCCCCGTCTCCGTATTCAGCACCATAATGCGCGGCGTGCCCTTCGAAAAGCTGGTGAACGCCACCCGCGTCCCATCCGGCGACACGCCGGGCGAGAGCAGCAGGGACTTCAGATTAGTCAGCGCCTTCTGGTTATTGCCGTCCCAGTCCATCACGTAAAGCTCGTCTGCCGCGTCCCGTGCCGAACCGCGTTTCGAGACGTAATAAATCCGGCTGCCCAGCAGTGACCCCATCCCACCGAACTTCTGGATGATGTCGTTCGCGAATTCGTGCGCCACCTTAATTGCGCCCGCCTCGTCCAGGGAGCCCGTATACCGCTGAGTCATCAGCTGCGCCGATTGAATATTCTGCTGGCGCGTGTCGTATACGTTTCCATAGAGAACCAAAACGCCGTTCACCACGCCCGTATAGCCGAAGGCAAGATGAGTGGCCATCGTGGGTGAGCCGGCCCAGTCCTGCAGCGCCAACCCTTGCCTGTTATCTTCCTGCTTGAGATCTTCCGGCCGCTGCGGATTGTTCAGTGGGAACATACTCTTCGCAACCATGTTGAAAATCCCGGAACTCTGCAGATCGCCGAACAGCGTGGAGTTAAACGCCGCCATGTAAGGCTGCGACCCGGAACCCTTAAAATCGATCACTGCAAGCGCGGGCTTCTCACCGGCAGTCTTGGATACATCGGTTGAGATTTTTGTCTGCTGCGCGACCAGGACCAAGGCGCTAACTGAGGCCAGAGCCGTAAGGTTGAAAAGATATGTCTTCCGCATCATTGTTTTAATTGGAACCACAGTTCGACCGGAACCTCACTCCCGCTGTACTGCGTCGGCAGTGAGGGCAAAGGGTTGGAATCAAGAATGGCACGCTTGGCCGACGTATCCAAGAGATAGTTTCCGCTCGGCTGCGTAATCTGCACATTACTCACAGAGCCGTTCCGTGCAATCGTAAACGAAACGCCGCACCTTACATTCGGAGCCGCGTTCATACCAGAGGTATTCCAATGCTGGGCAATCTGGCTTCGCATCAGATTCACATACGCCCCGAAACGCGTCCCTAAGACCGATGCCGGACCAATATCGATTCCCCCGGAGCCCTGCATCCCGTACATCGGCGAACTCATCGACTGCGGCGTTTTCGTGTAAACCTGATTCGCCTGATACTTCATCGGCTTGAAAGTGTTCGCCGGGGGCTGCGGCTTGTCCGCCACCTTCTTCGGCTTCTCTCGCAGACTGCGCAACGGGACCGCATCCGGTTCCGGCGCCTTCACCACCGGTTTCGCCTTCACCGGAGTCACTTCCTGCGGCGCCGGATTTTTCGTGTCATTGGCAACCGGGTTCAAGGGACCCTCATTCCTGGGAATTGGAATGTTTGGCACCATGCTCACACCTACAGATCCGCTGCTCGCGTGCTCACTCCCCCAGGTCTCGTCCGTCAAGTGCAGATAACCGGACGCAGCCACCAGACCCACAATCACCGCATGAGTGACCAGGGAACCTGCCAACGGCCGCTGAAGGGAATCGGTCTGCAACCTCTAACGCCTCGTGTTCTTTGAATCGCTGTCGTCCAGCCGCGTCACCACATTTATGCCGAATTTGGCATTCCCCAGAATGCTCATCACCTGAACACCAGTATCCATTGATGTTTCGCGATCCGCTTTGATGTAAACAGCGGTCTGTCCGGGATACTTGCTGCGAATCTCTTCGGGCAGCAGATTGACGTTGCTCACCGGATCCTTGCCCAGGTACAACTCGCCGGACTTGGTAATCGACACCACCGGTAATTCCTTAGACACCACGCTGACCGTCCGGGTCTTCGGAACTTCGATCTCGATCCCGGAATCCATGGCATGTGCCGTTATCATGAAGATGATCAGCAGCACCAGTGCCACGTCCACGAACGGAGTGACGTTGATCTCCGCCAGTGCCGGAGCACCGCGGGACCTTCGGCCACCACCCACACCGCCCACATTCATTCCCATTCGCTCAATTTCCGAAACTACGTTCGATCAGGTTCAGAAATTCCAGGCCGAAGTCATCCATGTCCGAACCCATCGCCTTCAGCATCTGGTTGAAGTGGTTGTAAGCCATGGCCGCCGGAATCGCTGCGATAAGCCCCGCGGCAGTAGCAATCAGCGCCTCCGCAATACCGGGCCCTACCGTGTTCAGACTGGTGCTTCCGCCGCCCAGATTCTGGAACGCGCGGATAATGCCCAGCACCGTTCCAAACAAACCGATGAACGGCGAAACCGATGCCGTGGTCGCAAGCCATCCCAGCCCCCTCTCCAGACGTGCGATCTGTTGGTTCGTGCCAATCTGCAGACTGCGGTTAATCGCATCGTGGTTGGCCACCGAACCCTTCGCTTTCACCTGCCGGCTGACTTCTTCATATCCGGCGTCGAAAACCGCAACCATGGGCGAAGGCCGGAACTGCTCGCTGGCCACCATGACGGATTCAAGTCCGCTGGCTTTCCGGAAGGCGCGCAGAAAACGCGAATCGCTCTTCCGTGCCGCGCCAAACACTGACCACTTCGAAAAAATAACTGTCCAGGAATAAATCGAGAAGAAGAGCAGAATGCCGAGCACTACATTCGTCAGCACTGATCCGTTTTTAACGAGTTCCCAAAAGCTTGTCTGCAGTAAGAGTAGAGCCGCAAGCGGACTCGTCAACGTGTATCCTCCATCTCGAATCTATCAAACTCTTTATGTAAGGACGCTGTGCGTGGGTAAAAAGCCGCAGCCCTATAATCAAATCGAGTGCTGCATGAGCTCGTTGTAGAAAACTACGCTGTTGTAGACCGCCTTCGTGTGCGTTTTCACACAGGTTTGAATCTTCTTACAGGTGAGACCGGGAGTGGCAAATCCATCGTCGTGGATGCGCTTGGTCTTTTGCTGGGCGGACGCGCCTCTGCGGACATGATTCGGTCGGGGCAGGACCGCGCCCGGGTCTCCGGCATGTTCGACGCACCCGAGCAGGCATCCAGAGTCCTCGCCCTGGCTGGCTTCGAAGCCGAACAGGGCGAAATGTTACTGGAGCGCGAGATCCTCTCGAACGGCAAAAGTCGTGTTTATGTGAACAGCCGGCCCGCTACCGTGGCACTGCTCAGGGATCTTGCCCCCCACTTGGGCGACATCCACGGCCAGCACGACCAGCAGTTGCTGTTTCAGCCCTCCGCGCAACTCTCTATGCTCGACAGCTTCGCCGGAACACGCGAGATGCGCGGTAAAGTGCGCGAGTTGTTTTCGGCGTGGAAGCGCGCGGCCGATGCGATTGCCGAACTTGAAGGGGCCGATCAGGAAAAGCTTCGCCTGCTCGATCTCTGGCAGTTTCAGCGCAAAGAAATTGAGGCCGCTGAACTTCAGCCGGCCGAAGATGTCGAACTTGACGCCGAGAGACGCGTGCAGCAGAACTCAGGCCGCCTGCTCGAAACAGCCGGAGCGGCGTACGAGGCTCTATACGAGGCTCCGGAATCCGCCTGGTCCGTGTCGCGGTCGGTCGCAAAGAAACTCGACGAACTCGGCCGCATCGACGACTCCATGGTTGCCGTGCGTCAGGCGCTGGAGCCTGCGCTGCTCGCCATCGAAGACGTGTCTTACTCCCTGCGCGATTACCTGGGCAAGGTGGAAGCAAACCCCGCCCGGCTCGAAGATATTGAGAACCGCTTAGCACTGATCGACCGGCTGAAACGGAAGTACGGCGGCTCGGTGACGGAAATCCTTGCGTTCTGCGAAGAAGTGGTTCGGAAGATCGAAGAAGTGGAAACTGCCGGCGAGCGGCTCGAGGAGCTTCGGCTGGAACAGAAGAAGCTGGAATCGCAGTACGAAAAAGCGGCTGCGGGACTCACCACAGCCCGCAAAGCAGCGGGGAGCGAACTCTCGAAACGCGTGGAGCACGAGTTGAAACCGCTCGCGATGGAGCGGACGCGCTTCCGGATCGAAGTGCAACCCGCCGATTGGTCCGAATCCGGAGCGGACCGCGTCCATTTTCTTGTCTCACCGAACGCGGGCGAAGAACCGAAGCCAATGGAGAAGATCGCCTCAGGCGGCGAAATGTCCCGCATCGCCCTGGCGCTTAAGACCTGTCTTGTCGGAGCCCGCGCCGCGAACGCCGGCATCCCCCGAACCCTGGTCTTTGACGAAATCGACACCGGCATCGGAGGCCGGGCAGCGGAGGGAGTCGCTCGCCGCCTCAAGAAGCTGGCTGGCGAAAACCAGGTTCTCTGTGTCACCCACCTCGCCCAGATCGCCTGCTTCGCCGACCACCACTACCGGGTGGGCAAATCGGAGAAGAACGGCCGGACGGTAGCCGAAATCGAACAACTGAACCCATCCGGCAGCACCGAGGAAATCGGACGGATGCTCAGCGGCCAGACCCTCACCCCTGAAGCCGTCCGCAACGCCGCCGAACTCATCCGCGCGGCCCGCGCATAAACGAACCCAAAAATAGTTCTACAGGTTTCTGCCCTCCGCAGCGATTAGTAAGAGGAGGTGTCCCGACGAAACTTCTGCTGAGCTGCGCGATCCTCGCTGCGATCACCTCCATCACCGCCCTGACGCTCGTCCGGCCGGAAGGTGGCCTGCGGCAGCAAATCGAGCGATTACAAAACGAAGCCAACCGGTCCCGCGAGGTCTCGCTCCCCCCACAAGACGAACCCGATCCCGGCTTAGCCCAACTCAACAAAGCCGTAACCTCGGCAGCCCGCATCCGTTCCAGGCGAGCCAGAATGGCTTCGGTTTTTCGCGCCTTCGCCGCATACCGGCGCCCGACCCCGAAAATTCCGCCAAAACAGCCTGCCACCGACCTGACGCCCCTCGTCGAATCAGCCCGCACCAAGGAGAATTCCATACAGCGGACCCAGTTCCTCGTCCTCATCGCGCTCCTGGGAGCGGTATTGGGACCCATTTTCGCCCTCCTCACCGGCCGGATTCTCTGGATCCGCCTCCGTCGCGCCGACGAACTGAATCAGGCCGGCGTTCGCAAAACAAACCGAATACTCGACTGGATGGACGGCGCCGCCTCCGCCGTCCGCGAACTTTCGGTCCGGCTCTCTGCCGACCTCCCTCCAAAACCGGTTGCCGTGATGCCCCTTCCCCCGCGACTTCCGTTCGACACTTCCGGCATTCGGAAAACCCTGACCGGAGCCCGCAACGAGATCGCGGCTCTGAATACAGCCAGCCTTGAAATCGGACACCTGGCGGAAGGCATCCGGGGAATCTCGTTCAAGACCAACATCGTGTCCCTCAACGCGTCGATCGAAGCCGCGCACGTCGGCGACCGTGGCGCTGGCTTCGGAATTGTTGCCGCGGAAGTCAAAAACCTCGCGGCCCTGGCCAAAGAATCGGCGGAGGAAATCGCCTCCCGAGTCGCCTCCGTCCAGCTTCAGCTCGCGAGACTGGCCGCCTCCATTGACACCGCAACTGAGGACCTCGCCGCCATCCCGCCCGAAATCCCGCCCCAGGTGATCACACCGATCGCGGCGGGCCGGCCCTCCGTCGCTCCGGAAATCGCCGGCAAGCTCGCCACCCTGGCCGACGATCTGGAAACTTTCACCGGCAAACCTGTGCCGGTTACAATACGCCGCCCACAACCGACTCGTCATCCCCGACGTAAGATAAAATGAAGATCCCGGAATAGACCGCCGCGGTCACCGGATAGTAAGGTTGGAGGTTTCTATGCGAATTCTTTCTCTGCGGCTCGCCGTTGCGACCCATCTGGTGGTCGCGGTTGGCCTGATGGCCGCGTCTTTTCCCGATCCACCCAGTGTCACGGTGCCGACCGCCCCTGCGGCGAAGAAGGCCACCGTAGTTCTGGCGGGTGGCTGCTTCTGGGGCATGGAAGGCGTCTTTGAACACGTTAAGGGTGTCACAGACACCGAGGTTGGCTATGCGGGCGGAGCTAAGAAGACCGCGCACTACGAAATGGTTAGTGAAGGCAGCACCGGCCATGCGGAATCGCTGAAAGTCACCTATGACCCTTCGAAGATTACCTACGGTCAGTTGCTGAAGATCTATTTCTCGGTCGCCCATGACCCGACAACGCTGAATTACCAGCACAACGACCGCGGCACCCAATACCGTTCGGCGATCTTCTACGCCGATGAGGACCAGAAGAAGCTCGCGGAAGCCTACATCAACCAATTGAACGAGGCCCATGTTTTCCGGAGCCCGATCGTCACTAAGCTCACGCCGCTCGAAGCTTTCTATCCGGCCGAGCAGCACCATCAGCATTTCCTCGATCAGAACCCGACGCATCCCTACATCGTTAACGTGGATCTCCCGTTAATTGATGCGCTGAAGCGGCAGTATCCCGATCTTTACAAGAAATAAGGAGGGCACGAAAATGAACAGGAAAAGCTTCCTTGGGGCGCTTACCGGTGGTCTTGGTACCTCATACTTTGCCATGGCCGCGACCGAAAAGGGGCGCGCCAAAACCATCAAAATTGTGCAGTTTGACGCTGCGGGAAACCGCACGGGAGTGGAAGAAGTGGAAAAGATCGTAAAGTCCGACGAGGAGTGGCGCAAGCAGCTCACCCCTGAGCAGTTCGAGGTTACCAGAAAAAAGGGCACCGAACGCGCGTTCACAGGCAAGTACGCCGACAATCACGCCGACGGCATCTATCACTGCATTTGCTGCAACACGCCCCTGTTCGATGCAAAGACGAAGTTCGAATCGGGCACTGGCTGGCCCAGCTTCTACCAGCCGCTCGCCAAAGAGAACGTCAAGGACATCGTGGACACCAGCTACGGGATGGCCCGCACGGAAGTGGAGTGCGCCCGTTGCGCCGCCCATCTTGGCCATGTCTTTGAAGACGGCCCCAAACCGACGGGGCTCCGGTACTGCATGAACTCTGCCTCGCTGAACTTCACTCCCCGCAAAGGCTAAGCAAAGAGGGCCAGGCAAGCCTGCCTGGCCCTCTGTTCTCTACCTGGTTTCCCGAATATTTACCGGCGCTTCCAGCTTGAAGTTCAGGATGGTCTCAGCAGGCACGCGCAACGCTTTCCCTCGCGTAACCGCCTGCGCCCCCGTTCCCGCAGCAGCGCCCGAAAGAGCTCCGATCGCGGCTCCCTTCCCGCCCCCGGCCAGCGCTCCGATGATTCCGCCCAGCGCGGAACCTCCGCCAGCGAAGATCGCCGTACGTTTGTTCGTCCCAACGCCCTCTTTGCCCCGCTCGACAAGGTCCGCTGTCTCAAGCCGGTAACTCCGACCACCGACAGATACGGAACCGACGTCCAGCACCAGTTCAGAGCGGCCCTGCAACTTGCCCTGACCGCTGGCATCCCGCACGACCAGCGTCGCGTTGGACCCTCTCGGGATCGCGACTCTGCCGCTGGTATCCAGGACGTCTTCCGCGACCACCGCCGAATAGGTCTGGCCAGGGGAGGCTGTGTCAGAACTGATTGTTTCATTAGTACGAACCTGCAGCGTGGTTCCGGCGGGGATTGTCCGAACCTCCGGGGCGCGGGGAGCAGGCGGCTGCGACTCCCGCTGATACACCGGGGGCGGTGCCTGAGAAGTCCGTGTTGGTGGAGCCTGAACCGGAGGAGGAGGCGCGGGATTCGGCTGTGGAACCTGTGATGCCATCGGCGCAGGACTCGCAGCGGGCTGGTCGCCATACTGCACAGTCGCAACCTGAGTCATCGGGTACGTCCGGGATTCCCCATTGGCAGATTGCAGCGTGATCGTGGACGTGTCGCTCTTCGTGACACTGCCGCTGAACGTCGAGCCGTCTTTGAGGGTGACAGTCGCGGCGGGCCCGGTTCCCGCCGGGGCTGTGCTCTTACTGCACCCGGTCAGGGCAAGTAACGTAACAAAAAAGAAGGCTGGTGTCAGTTTCACTTTGTGTGGTCCTCCACGTCCAAAGCTTACTACCAAAGCGCGTCCGGAGCACTCCGGAGCCGGGACCGCCATTGCTATACTGACCCTGCCGATGAACCCCGACCAGCTCGTTTTCGGATTCCTCCAGTATGTGGTGTTCCTGCTTTCCACCACCTGCCATGAGGCGGCGCACGCCTATGTGGCGATGCGCGGAGGCGATACGACGGCGTTCGAAGGCGGCCAGGTATCCCTCAATCCGATCCCGCATATACGGCGGGAGCCGTTCGGGATGGTGATCATGCCCCTGCTCGGCATTGCGTCCGGCACCGGCCTGATCGGATGGGCGAGCGCTCCCTATGACCCGCTCTGGTCGCAACGCCACCCCAAACGCGCTGCCTGGATGTCTTTGGCCGGACCCGCCACTAACTTCATCATCGCCATCCTGGCGGCAATTGCCATGCGAATCGGGTTGATGGCGGGCGTTTTCACGGCTGGCCCGGCCTCCGTCTCCCATATCGTCGGAGCCTCCGCCCCCGGAATAACCGAGGGCGTCGCCACTATCCTCAGCATTTTCTTTTCTCTGAATATCCTGCTCGGCTGCTTTAACCTTTTGCCGTTTCCGCCTCTGGACGGCTATGGAGTCCTGGGCCTCTTCACCTCCGAGACAGGTGCCCTGAAACTGCAGGAGTGGCGGATCAAGTTCCGCACTTTCGCGATCATCGGCCTGCTTTTAGGGTGGCGTCTGGTCGATGCGGTCTACTACCCAATGCTCCGAATTGCTCTCCACCTTGTCTATTAAGACGAGCTTCTACCGCATTCCTATCGGGTTGATCGTGTATCCTGAAAGAGAAGTAATAAACCCGTGGACCACCTCGACCTGCTCGAAGCTGAGAGCATCCAAATAATCCGCGAAGTCGCGGCCGAGTTTCAGAACCCTGTCATGCTGTACTCCATCGGGAAGGATTCCTCCGTGATGGTGCGCCTGGCCCAGAAGGCGTTCTTCCCTGGCAAGATTCCGTTTCCCCTGCTGCACATTGACACGACATATAAATTCCGCGAAATGATCACCTTCCGTGATGAATTCACGGCGTCGATCGGGGCAAAGCTCATCGTTCACACCAACCAGCAGGCGATCAGTGATGGCGCTAACCCGCTTCGGCTTGGAACCCAGAAGTGCTGCGGACTCCTGAAAACCCGCGCGTTGCTTGACGGGCTGGCGGCAGGCGGATATGATGCTGCGTTCGGGGGTGCCCGACGCGATGAAGAGAAATCCCGCGCGAAAGAGCGGGTCTATTCTTTTCGTGACGAGTTCGGCCAGTGGGACCCGAAGAACCAGCGTCCGGAACTCTGGAATGTGTTCAACTCGCGGGTCGACAAAGGGCAGCACATCCGTGTGTTTCCACTCTCGAACTGGACGGAACTCGATGTCTGGCAGTACATAGGCCGTGAGGATATCCCCATCGTGCCGCTATACTACGCCAAACTGCGCCCCATGGTGGTCCGTGGCAGTTCGCTGATTCCGGTGGAGCAGGATTTTTCTCTTCTGCCGGGCGAGAAACCCAAAATGGTAATGTGCCGCATGCGGTCGCTTGGCTGCAGCCCCTGTACCGGCGCCATCCACTCGGAAGCCGACACCATAGATAAGATCATCGACGAAATGAAACTGGTCCGCCGCTCCGAGCGTGAGAACCGCGTGATCGATCACGATCAGGAAGGTTCCATGGAGATCAAGAAGCGCGAGGGCTATTTCTAAAGTGAGTCTGCTTCGTTTTTCCACCGCCGGCAGTGTCGATGACGGTAAGAGTACGCTGATTGGGCGGCTTCTCTATGATTCCAAAGGCGTTTATGAAGATCAGCTTGCGAGCGTAGCGAAAGCTTCGGCGAATGGCAGCGGCGGCCATATCGATCTCGCGCTTCTGACCGACGGGCTGCGGGCTGAGCGGGAACAAGGCATCACGATCGACGTGGCGTACCGGTATTTCTCGACGCCGAAACGCAAGTTCATCATTGCGGACACGCCGGGGCACGAACAGTACACCCGTAATATGGCGACCGGCGCCTCCACTGCGGATCTCGCGATCATCCTGATTGACGCGCGAAATGGCGTGCTTCCGCAGTCGCGCCGTCACGCGTTTATTGCAAATTTGCTGGGAATTCGGCACTTCGTAGTCGCGATCAATAAAATGGATCTGGTCGGCTTCGATAAGGCTGTTTACGACTCGATTCTGAACGAGTTCACGGGCTTCCTGCATCGGATCGGCGGTCCGCTGGCGCAGTTCATCCCAATCAGCGCCAGAGACGGCGATAACGTTGTTACCCACAGTGAGAAAACCCCCTGGTACAAAGGGCCCGCCCTGCTGGAGTTCCTGGAAGACGTCCCGGTAGACGAAGGGCGCGAACTGCTTCCGGCGCGCTTTCCCATTCAGTACGTGCTTCGGCCCAATCTCGATTTCCGCGGCTATGCAGGACAACTTGCCTCGGGCGTCTTCCATGTGGGAGATGACGTACTCGCGCTGCCTGCACGGCGTCACACGCGGATTTCCAGAATCGTTACATACGACGGAGATCTACAGTCGGCCTACGCTCCGCAGTCGGTCACGATATGCCTGGCCGATGAGATCGATATCAGCCGCGGCGACGTTATTGTGCCGGTAGCCGCGCTTCCCCACGTAGCCCGGCGCTTTCGCGCGAACTGCGTCTGGATGAACGCGAAGGCTCTGGAACTGGGCCGCAGCTACGTGATCAAGCACACCTCCCACCAGGTGCGCGGCGTGGTTCGCGCCATCAACTTCCGGGTGGACGTGAACACGCTCGCTCGAGTGGGTGCAGCACGGCTGGAACTGAACGAAATCGGCGAGATTTCGGTCGAAACACATCACCCGCTTTACTTCGACGCGTATTCGACAAACCGCATCACCGGCGGATTCATTATCATTGATCCGCTCTCGAACGAGACGCTCGGCGCGGGCATGATCGTCGATATTGAGGGCAAGGAAGAGACTCGCGGGCAGGTCTCCCAGACTGACCGGGCGTCCCGCTTTGGTCATCGGCCGGCAGTTGTTGCGGTGGAAGATCACGAGTCGGCTATTCTGCTCGAACGTGAATTGTTCGACCGCGGGTCGAATGTAGTGGTCGTAACTTCGCCTGAAGCAAGCGCCCTTAAACTGGCGAGCGCCGCAGGATTAATTGTGATCGTGATTGGGTCTGTTCCGGCAGGTGCGATCGATTTGCGGCGTACCGCGACGCAGGAATCCGTGCGCCAACTGGGGCGTCTTGGCGTGTTGGCGGGGCACGAAGAACTGTTGATCGAAGGCGAAGGAATCTAATACAGGCGGGCTCTGCGTTACTGGAACAGATCTTCCAGGCTGCGGGCGTCTAACAGCCGAAGTGCGATGCGGTCGATTTCGGCGATCGACATCGCTTCGAGGCGATGCTTCGCCCAATCCGGAACCAATCCGAAGCGTTGTGAGAGTTGGCGCAGAATGACACTCCGTTCACCTTCGGTTCGGCCTTCAGTCCGCCCGATCTCCATCCCCTGCCGAAGGACAGGCCCGATCACTTCATGATCCATGATGTCGTTCAGTATTGGCATTCGCTTGGCCTCTCGCTTGATTATATCCCCGGTTTTGCGTAATCCCGCCAGGATCAGCAGTTCCGCAAGGGCTCCCGGTCGTCTCGCCGGATCGCTCTCTGCTATCCGTTGAAGGATTTCCGTATCGCTTCGTGCCTGCTTGCAAAGCTCATCAATACGGCGACTACGTTATCTTCGACCCGATCACTGGCAAGCCATACCTCACCGTCAAGGTCTCTGATATCGATGACCCGGCAATCGAAGGACAGATGCGGCCCGTTAAGGGTGGTCTTCATTCTGACGGCCTCCAGACCAACATAAAGAACTACCTGGGCGGGCATCCGGTCAAAGCGCCGGCAGATCGCAAGGGCGTATTCCGCCATGCGGAGCGCCATTTTGGAATCGTTGGTGCTCTGGAGTTCAATATGCACGAGATTTCTGTCTGCGGTTTCGCCCAGGAGATCGACCCGCGAACTTCGGACTTCAGGCAACTCGATGTTATGCCAATGCGTGACGGCAAAGCCGGTGACCTGCTGCAGCGTGCCCGCGGACATCCGTTGCAGCAGATTCTTCAGGACGGTGTCATACTCGTGCATTGGTTTCTAAGAGATGGTGGGCTGAGGAACGAAAACTCTCACCGAATACTAAACTCAAAAGTTGGCCCTCCCGCTCGATACTTCGCTTACCTGGCTCAAAGGAGTAGGCCCCGCCCGCGCGGCAATGCTGCAATCCCGCGGGCTTGAAACAGTTGAGGATCTGATCAACTACTTTCCCTTCCGATACGAAGATCGCAGCAATCTGAAAACGATCTCGCAGCTGGCTCCGGGTGAACTCGCCACTGTGATTGCGGAAGTTCGTTCGACCAAAATATCTGGCATGCGACGCCGTAATATCGGGCTGTTCGAAGCGGAATTCACCGACGCTTCGCGAGCGACGATTCTCGGCAAATGGTTCCACGGGGCGTACCTGGCCGACCGGCTTACCGTGGGCACGCGGGTCGCGCTTTTCGGGAAGATCGAATTCGATAGTTACCGGGGCGAACTGCAAATGATGCACCCGGAAATGGAGTTTCTCTCAGGCGAGGACGATGAGGCGGAATCCGCTCTCCATACGGGCCGTATTGTCCCGGTGTATGAGGCGGCGGCTAAGGTAAACACTCGCACTCTCCGTGTTCTGGTTCACCGGGTTTTGCAAGAGATCGCGGAGCTGGAAGACCACCTTCCGGAAGCAGTCCGAAATCACCTCAGGTTTCCCTCGCGTACCGAAGCCATTCGCACGGCGCATTTCCCTCCGGCGGGAACGCCGGTGCGGATGCTGAATGAGTTCCGCTCGCCCGCTCAGTTCCGGCTTATCTTTGAAGAGTTTTTCTGGCTCGAGTGTGGACTGGAAATCAAACGCCAGCGCGCGCGCCTGATGCCCGGTATCGAATTCCAGCTGACGGAACGGGTACGGGAGCAGATTAAGAAGTTGCTCCCTTTCAAGCCTACCGGTGCGCAGAAGCGCGTCCTGAAAGAAATCGCCGACGACATGGCGCAGCCGTGCCCGATGAACCGATTGCTGCAAGGGGACGTCGGAAGCGGCAAGACTATTGTGGGCGCGGAAGCCGCTGTGATTGCGTTGGAGAACGGATATCAGGTGGCGCTTCTGGCGCCCACCGAGATTCTTGCCGCGCAACATTATCTGTCTTTGAAGCCATTGCTTCGGAAGGTGGGATACGAGGTCGCGCTGCTGACCGGTTCTTCGAATTCGCGCGAGAAACAGAAGCTTAAAGAAATGCTGAGGAACGGGATGCTTCCGGTCGCTATAGGCACCCACGCCCTGATTGAGAAAGATGTGGAGTTCGCGAGGCTGGGCCTGGTGATCATCGACGAGCAGCACCGCTTCGGCGTGATGCAGAGGTTCGGTCTGGTGCAGAAGGGCGTGACGCCGGACGTACTTGTGATGACTGCGACACCCATTCCGCGCACGCTTGCGATGACGATCTATGGCGATCTGGATATCTCAGTGATCGACGAGTTGCCCCCCGGTCGCAAGAAGATCATCACGAAGCACTACTCGTCCGACCAGGTGGAAATCGCTTACAGCGCGATGCGGCGGGAGGTGGACGCGGGCGGGCAGGCTTATGTGGTGTATCCCGTGATAGAAGAATCGGAAACGCAGGCGATGAAGGCGGCTCAGCAGATGTTTGAGCACCTTTCGAGGGAGGTATTTCCCGACATCCCGGTCGGTCTGCTGCATGGCAGGCTTGGCTCCGGCGAGAAGGAAGCTGCAATGGAGGCGTTCAAGTCAGGCCGAACCAAAATCCTGGTTTCCACGACCGTGATCGAGGTGGGCGTGGATGTGCCGAACGCTACGGTGATGGTGATTGAACAGGCGGAGCGCTTCGGGCTTTCACAACTGCACCAGCTGCGGGGCCGCGTGGGGCGCGGGGGCGATCAGAGCTATTGCCTGCTGATAACCGAGAAGCTCAACGACACCGGTAAGGAGAGGATTCGGACGATGGTCGAATCGCAGGACGGTTTCGTGATCGCCGAGATGGATCTGAAGCTGCGCGGACCGGGCGAGTTCTTTGGCACCAAACAGTCGGGGCTGCCTTCGCTTCGGATCGCCAATATTCTGCGGGACCCGGACATTCTTGCGGCAGCGCGGCACGAGGCCAGGGCGTTTGTGGAGCGGCCGCCGTCCCAGCAGGATTTCGCCAAGGCGGTAACTTACATACGAGATCATTGGCAGAGACGATATGGATTGGTTTCAGTTGGCTGAGGCAGGGAAGAAATGCGTGTAATTGCCGGGGAGTTCCGTTCGCGAAAGCTGCTTTCGTTACCGGGGGTGGACGTGCGCCCCACGCCGGACCGTCTTCGCGAGACTCTCTTCAACATCCTGAGTCCTGTGATTGAACACTGCGTTTTTGTGGATGCATATGCCGGGACCGGTTCGGTGGGAATTGAAGCGCTGAGCCGCGGTGCCAGGCACGCGACTTTCATCGAGAAAAACCGGCAGGCGGTGGAATTGATCCATCAGAACCTGGCTTCGCTTCACCTGGCAGCCAGAGCCAGGGTGATCATGGGCGCAGGCCCGATTCACCTGAGCGGGATTGCGGCTGATGTGGTTTTTCTCGATCCACCTTATCCGAAGGAGCGCGAATATGAGGCCTCACTGGATTCACTTGCAACAAAGCCGCCCCAGCTGGTAATTGCCCAGCATTCTGTTCGATTTGCGCTTGAAGAAGCCTATGGCGCCCTTAGACGGACCCGAATACTGAAACAAGGCGATAATGCGCTAAGTTTCTTTTCTCCGGAGGGATGAGGAGGCGTACGCGCCGCGCTCTACGCAGAACACCCCGCGCCCAAAGCGTTATTCCCCGTTATCGGCTGCCGCGTTCTTTCGTTTGGCCTTGCGGTTCCTGGTTCCAGCCGGTCTGCCGGGCCCGCGAGGAGTCGGAATTTCTGCTGCCGGTTGCTGTGCCGCCGCAAGCCAGGCTGGTGGACGGCCTCTGCGTTTACCGCCGGCGGCCAGACGCTCCAGGCTCAGAATCGCCTCGCCCAATTGCTGATGCTCGCGCCGCAACTCCTCCAGGATTTTCGTTATATCCATTGTTTTCCTTTTGCGGCGTTGCCGCCGATTTCCTCAGTTTTGGATTTCAGAACAGAAGTCACTATCCTATACGTGACTGTTAACCGGGCGATTACAGACTTTGCGAGTGAAAAGACCCAGTCTGTTCCGTTTTCGGAACATGCATCCAAATTCTAACACCACGAGCACTTTTTGTGACACACCGCTGGTTTATTTCACGGGTGCGCCGGGAGGATTTTGTTGCTGACCACCAGTAACGGGGTTTGCGGGACTACCGTTTCCGGGCACAGCGCCACGTCCACCACCGCCGCGCGAAGCGTCTTTGCTCATGTCGTAGACGAATTCCCACTCGTTGTAAGCAGTCCGGTCCTTATAATTCTTAATGCCCTCCTGCTCGGCCTTGCTGGCAACTCCTGCAAATCCACCGCCAATAGTATGGCCGCCGAGGTTTTGTCCGATGGGTGTGCCGGTGTTACCTGTATCGCCCATTCCATTCAGACCACCGGGGCGGGGCGTGGTGAGAATCTGGTTGATGATGTTGGCAGCCGCGCCGGGGGGACTCCCGGCGGTATTGGGCTGGTTTTGAAAGCCGGGGGGGAGTCCGTTCTGACCGGCCGCCCCGGGCTGTCCGAACTGGCTCGGACCTGGTTGAAAGCCCATGCCGCCAGGCGCATTCACGCCGTTGGGGAAAGGACTCTGACTCTGACCGTTAGGGACTGGCTGCCCCGGCCTTTGACCGGGGACCAACTGGCCAGGGGGTGGTGGAGATGGAAGAGGCTGTCCGGTGGCACTGGCAGGAACAATCCGTCCGTCCGGAAGAACCATCACCGGGCCATTGGGCGAAACGCTGGCGTTTCCGGGAAAAGGCTGGCCATTTTGCGGAACGGGTTGTCCGCTTGAATCAAGCTGCTGGTTGGAAGTTTGACCAGAATTATTCTGGCCCGTATTGTTTGGATCCCCGGGCGCACCCGGCTGTTCGCTGGCGCGCCGACGCGAGGCCTGATTCACACCCTCCTGGCCGGTCCCCACATTGCCGCCAACCTGCTGCATTTCGGTAATGAAGTTTTGCGGCCCGTTCTGGTCGCCCTTTTTCTTCAGACTGTAAACCAGGGAATCGGTGAATACTCCGCCGGGCCCGACGTGGATCAGACGCCATTCGTCTTTGCCCGTCATTGGGTCTCTGTATTTCTTTCGCAGAAACCGGATGCTTTGGGTATTCTCCAGCGCATCCATGTCCTGTGGGAAGCGATTGTATTTTCGAACGAACAGCTGGACCGCTCTGGAATACTGTTCGCCGCGGTCAATCAGGAGTTGTTCTTTGTCGCGCTGGGCCTCAAACGCTACGCGCGGCAAATGCATATAGAGCATGATGGCGGCAGTGGCAGCCATTGCGTAAACAAGCAGAAGAGCGTAGCCGGCTTCGGACTTGCGCCGCCTGCTCATCCCGCAAGATTCTCCTGCAACGGCAGAGTCTGGGTGCTCTTAAACTGGGTGTCTTCGATCGTGATGGAGTTGATGCCGATCTTGACGACGCGATAGCGTTTTTTTACGGTATCGTTTTCGCCGGCAATGAGGATGTCTTCGCCGTCCAGAAGAAAAGCGGCTTTATGCCCATCGCTGGTGGATACTTTGTACCCGTAGTACTTGAAAGTCATCTGCGGGGCCTGAGGTGGTGGAGGGGGGCCAACAGGCGTTAACGGTGCAGTCGCGGGCGGATTGCTCACGGCGATTTTCGAGGTAGTTGGGAGTTTTATAGGGGCCGGTGGCGGAGGCGCCGCGCCGAACTGGAACAGATTTCGTCCGGGCGGACCAGCCTCAATGTTCTGGACCTTCGCCAGGAGTTCGAGACGCAAGGTGGGGTCGATGGTCGCGGGATCCGGGCGGTCCTTCGGATCGGCGGACCTCATGGAGGGCTTGAATTCTTTGACCAGATTTCGATTGATGTTGCGCCTGGGTGAAGCGGATGAGCCACCGACCGACGAGACGGGCTCCGCCAGCACTGCAGAGCGAGATGTATTTGAGACCGGGGACGGGCTGTCGGAAGAGGTCACGTAATAGGTGATTCCGGCCAGGACCAGAAGCCCCACCAGGATGCCAAGCTTCTTCGGCTCTGCTCCGACTTTCACGAGGTACCGTCCCTGTCTTCTTTGACGAATGTGTTGAGCCTGACGTTTACGGCGAGCACGTCACCCTTGGGTCGCGGCGTCACAGTGAGACTTTCCAGGATGAGGAACCGTTTTGATCGGTCCAGCAGATTGACGAGCTTCACCAGTTCGTTGAAGCCGCCCTCAAAGCTCACCGAGATCGTCATCATGTCAAGATCTTCGCTGCCTTCAATCGGTTCCAGCGGCGCGATGGTGGCGTCCAGCATTTTCATTCCGGAAGCTTTGGATGCATCGTTCATCTCGCCGATGATGGTGGAGAACGTGTACCGGCGGGAGGTCATGTAACTGGAAAGGAACTTCTCGCCTTCGTCTTTCCCTTTGCCGATATTGCCGGTCAGGACGCGGGTACGAGTCAGTCGGGCTTTTGCGGTTTGTGTTTCGGTAAGCGCAACGGCAAACTGTTGGCTGAGGGATTCGGGGGAGGCACCGACCAGATGAAAGGCGAATGCTGCCGCTACAAGATTGGCGACGAGAAGAAAGCCCAGTGCTGCCCGGACCATGACCTTCGGCTCCCGGAGAGACGCTACCGCGGGGAGATAGAGTTTAAAGTTTCTGGGCATAGGTCACCGTGAGGCGATAGCGGTAGATCGGGTCATTTTGTGTGGGGGGTGTGATACCGCTGGGCGTGACGGCGCCGAAGACATCGGAGCCTTCCAGTTTGGCTATAAAGCCGATGACCGGCTCGGGAGTTTCGGCCGCGACGGTCATATCGAGTGAAAGCTGCTCGCGGGCGTTGACCTGCGGACGGATGGTGACGACGCGGACGTTCGGTGGCAGGACTGTCGCGAGGTCTGCAAAGATCCTGGTCCAGCTAATCGCCTTACGGCGGATCAGCGTGTTGATCAAAATGCTGCGATCCAGCACGATCCCGTTCCCGGGCAGGCGCATCTCCCGATCGAGCGTGGCCTGCTCAGCGCGGGTCTGAGCGAGCTGCCTGTTCAGGACGATCAACTCTGCCTGTTCCTGCCGGGCGACACGGCGTTCGGAAAACGCAATCGAAATCAGGATCAGAAGAGAGACGAACAGCAAGACACCGGTGAGCGCGGAGGCTATCAGGATGGGGCGGTCGCGGCGAAACGGTTCGCGGGCAAGATTGAGTGGGACTCTCACGCGGCGGCCTTTTTGGTTGACGGCTTTTGGAGTGATGCCTTTTTGGTTGATGACGACAGGGATTGCAGATAGCCTGTCAAACCCAAATTGGCGCCGGCAAGCGGCTCAACCGGAATGTCGAGTTCAATGGCCAGGCGGGTGGCCGCAATGTCCGCCTCGTCGCCGAAACCGGCGATGAGCACGTGGTCCGGCCGGCTGCCGGTCTGATCTTCTATATAGATGAGCGTAGGGTAGATGTCCGCCGAGATTTCTTCGAGAGGATCTGCCGTGCCTGGCGTGAGTTCAAGAGAGCGGGCAAGATTGACGATACCGTTTTCCAGTGCGAGGACGGTGAGGGCTCCGCGGCTCAGATGAGCTACCAGCAACGAGCCTTTGGTGGGAAGCAATTCGAGCATCGCGACAGATGAAGGCGTAACTAGGCCTGGATGCAGACCGGCTGCACGGAACGGCGCTTCGTAGCGCGCAACGATTTCGACAGGTGCGACCGCGGCCAGGACCTTGTTTCCTGGCTGGACATAGTAGGAAAGCGCGGCTTCATCAATGTCGAAGGGCAGCGTTTTGCGGAGCCGGAATTTGATGAGCGCGAGCCGCTCTTCCTGCTTGTCGGGCAGCGTGGCGAAATCGATTACGGCAAGCCGCATGCTGTTGTCGGGCAGGATGAGCGCGGCGGAGCGACGGCCACGTCCCGTTCCGGCTGGCACCAGTCTGGCGACTGCCTGCGCAAAGAGCGTTGCATCGTGCACGTTATCTTTCAGGGGCGACGGAACGATGATGCCTTCCGGCAGCGGCGCGTGCTGCAGGGCTGCTGGCGGGCGAGTCCGCGACATGACGATGCCATCCGCGCTGATTTCGAAGGCGAATTCCGGCGGCGGGTCCTGCAGGAGCGCTTTGATTTGATCGAGAGCGCTCATTCGATGAAGGTCACCTTGTTAATTTCCTTGAGCGTGGTGATACCCGCCCGTACTTTTTCTACGGCCGATTCGCGAAGGAAGGTCATGCCTTCTTCGCGCGCGACGCGCTTGATTTCCGAGGCTGGCCGGCGGTCGAGAATCAGTTCCCGGATCCGGTCGCTCAGATCGAGCAGTTCGTGGATGGCAGTACGTCCGCGGAAGCCAGTACCGCCGCATTCGAAACAGCCGGGGCCTTCCATGCCCTCCAGGTCACGCCATTCATCGAGATTGAGGCCGCTTTCCTTCAGAAGTTCTTCCGAGTACTTCACCGGCTTCTTGCAGTGTTCGCAGTTGATGCGAACGAGGCGCTGGGCCAGGATGCAGTTGAGGGCGGAAACGAAGTTGTAGGCTTCGACGCCCATGTTGAGGAAGCGCCCGAGTACGTCCACCACATTGTTGGCGTGGACGGTGGTGAACACCAGGTGGCCGGTGAGCGCGGAATTAATGGCGATCTGGGCGGTCTCCTGGTCACGGATTTCGCCGACCATGATTTTGTCGGGGTCATGGCGAAGGATGGAACGAAGGCCGCGCGCGAAGGTGAGGCCCTTTTTTTCATTGACCGGGATCTGGGTGATGCCTTTGAGCTGGTATTCGACGGGATCTTCGATGGTGATGATTTTGTCTTCGTCGTTTTTAATTTCGCTGAGGGCGGCGTAGAGGGTGGTCGTCTTACCGGAACCGGTGGGACCAGTGACCAGGACCATGCCGTAAGGTTCCGCGATGTAGCGGCGGAATTTCACGAGATCGGCGGCGCCGAAGCCTACAACGTCGAGCGAGAGTTTGGCGAATTTCTCACTCATCGATTCTTTATCGAGCACACGGAGAACGGCGTCTTCTCCGTGAATAGTCGGCATGATAGAGACGCGGAAATCGATGAGGCGGCCTTTGTAGCGAACGCGGAAGCGGCCGTCCTGCGGGACGCGGCGCTCGGCAATATCGAGTTCGCTCATAACCTTGATGCGCGAAATGATAGTGGAGTGCCAGTCTTTCGCGATGGGGGGCATGGCGTAGTGCAGCACTCCGTCGATGCGGTACTTAATGACGACTTCCTGGTCGCGCGATTCGATGTGAATGTCGCTGGCCCGGCGCTCGAGAGCGTTGAAGATGGTGGTGTCGACGAGCTTGATGACGGGCGCGATATCGCTGTCACCGGCAGCAAGTTTGTCGATGGAAAGGGTTTCTTCGGAGTTTTCTTCGTCGCCGACGACATCGAGAGCGAAGCCTTCGGTAACTTCTTCAAGGACGCGCTGCGATTGCTCGGTCTTTTTTAAAAGATCTCCGATTTGGGAGGCAGTTGCGACGCGGACGCGCAACTTCTTGTGGAGCAGGAGGCTGAGTTCGTCGATGGTGGAGAGGTTGCGCGGATCGGAGAGCGCGATCTCGAGGGTTCCGTTATTGGCACCCAGAGGCACGAAGTTGTAGCGGAACATGAGGTCTACCGGGATGGAGCGGAAGAGGTCATGGTCGATAGCGCCTTCGCGGAGGTCAACAAATTCACAGCGATAGCGGGCTGCGGAGGCCTGGGCCTGGGCGATTTCGGCCATGGAGGCGGGGCTTCCGTTGCCGGCGGCGGGCAGGGGGATTTTGATAGTCGGGGTCATCTCAGGCCGGGTACAGTCTGGTCACAAATGAAATGACGTTTGGAACGGGTGGAACGTGTAGGTGCGGGTGGTGGAGGATGGCAAGCGTTTAAATTCAACAACCTGGCCGTTTCGTTTGGAAACTTCGTGTATTGGAAGGGTAGGCGGAAGACCTGGCGGCAGAAGCCGCGTGAGCCTGGAGGCGGGAGCTTGCATGGGTCAGGGGCTGCATTCGAGGTCAGGCTAGCACGGCTGCGGAGGGCAGATGGAACTAAGTTGATGAAAATACACGGCCAATATGCTGAGACTCATTTTGAATGAGATGCCACCGATGGTCGGGGCGTCCCACAGCTCAATGGTTCTGGAAGGGGGCTTGCACCGGGGACTATCGTGGAAATGAGAATTGAGCGGGATTCATTGGGTGAAGTCGAGGTTCCGGCGGACCGGCTCTGGGGGGCCCAGACGCAGCGGTGTTTGCTGAATTTTCCCATTGGCGCGGGCCGATATCACTGGAGGCGTGCGGTAATTCGGGCGATGGGGATCGTGAAGACCTGCGCGGCAGTTGCTAACGGCAAGTTGGGACAGCTCTCTCCGGAAAAGGTCGCTCTGATTGTGCGTGCCACGCAGGAGGTTGCGGACGGCAAATGGGACGACGAGTTTCCGCTGGTGGTGTTTCAAACCGGGTCCGGAACGCAATCACACATGAACGCGAATGAGGTGATTGCCAACCGTGCGAATCAGCTGGCGGGAGGCACGCTCATTCACCCGAATGACGACGCGAACCGCAGCCAGTCCACGAATGACACCTTTCCGACGGTGATGCATGTGGCGACCGTGGACCAGGTTGAAGATCTCCTGCTGCCTGCGGTCGAGGTGCTTCGGGGTACCTTTGCAGGCAAGGCGGAGGAATACAAGGACATCGTGATGGTGGGCCGCACGCATTTGCAGGATGCGGCGCCGATTACTCTCGGGCAGGTGATCTCGGGCTGGATGGCCCAGTTGGACTATGCCGTGGAAGGGATCCGCCGAACAATTCCGGGCCTCCTGGAACTGGCGATCGGAGGCACCGCGGTCGGGACGGGCCTGAATACTCCAAAGGGATTTGGAGAGTTAGCCGCGGCGGAGATCGCCAGGGAGACGGGAAAGGCGTTCGTGTCCGCACCGAACAAATTCGCGGCGCTCTCCGCTCATGATGCGATGGTGAGCCTGAGCGGCGCTCTGCGGACCCTGGCAGGGGCGTTGTTTAAGATCGCGAACGATTTGCGATGGTATGCCTGCGGGCCGCGGGCGGGGATTGAGGAGTTATCGCTGCCGGCCAATGAGCCGGGGTCGTCGATCATGCCGGGCAAGGTGAATCCTACGCAATGCGAGGCTCTGACACAGGCGGCGGTGCAGGTGTTCGGGAACGATCACGCGGTGGCGTTTGCGGGTTCGCAGGGGAATTTCCAGCTGAATGCTTTCAAGCCGGTGATTCTGCATAATGTGCTGGACTCAATTGAATTGCTGGCGGAGGGTTGCCGGTCATTTGAGGAGCACTGTGTCCGTGGGTTTGCCGCCAATACGGCGAAGATTCAGGAACATCTGAATGGGTCGTTGGTGGGGGCGACCGCGCTTAATCTTCATGTCGGGTATGAGAAGGCTTCGAAGATTTCCCTGTTGGCGCAACGCGAGGGGATCAGTTTGCGGGAGGCTGCGGTGAAATCGGGGTTCCTGAGCGGTGAGCAGTTTGATGAATGGGTGAAGCCGCTGGAAATGGCCCGTCCCGCGCACGATCCGAGGTGATTCGCGTAAGTTCTGGAATGGTGGGCGAACGGGGCAGGTATTCTGTCCTGCCCCGTTCGGGCTTATACGAAGACCATGCAGACTGGATTCCCTGCACCGACGAAACGTCCGGTAAACCGCGGCTTACTCGCGTTGTCGTCTATGTCGAAGATAGTGATGTTATCGGTGTTCTGGTTGCAGGCGTAAAGAAAATCCCCCTCGGGATCCGGCGTGAAGAAGCGCGGGGTTTCGCCGCGCACCCATGTCCAGCTTTTCTCGAAGGTGGTCAGAGTTCCGTTCCTGGGGTTCACCAGGAGCGCCGCGACGCTGTCAAATCCGCGATTCGAGGCATACAGGACGTTCGCTTCGGGACTGAGTTTTATTTCTGCCGTAGTGCTGATGCCTGCGAAGTCCGGCGGGAGAACGGATATGTTCTGCCTGTGGCTGAGCGTTCCTGTGTTGGAATTCCAACCGTAGTAGTCGACGGTCGAAAGGAGTTCGTTGAGCGAATAGAACCACCGGCCGTTCGGATGGAACACAAAGTGGCGTGGTCCCGAACCTGGTTGCGCCTGGACATGCGCTGTGGGACCAGGGGCGAACTTTCCGGCTGGACGGAGCGGGTTTCCGTCGTCTGGACTGAGTGTGTAAATATATGTCCGGTCTTGCCCAAGATCGTTCACGAAAATGTATTTTCCCGAAGGATCAGCAAGGATCATGTGTGGATGCGGCGCTTCCTGACGGCCTTTATTGGGCCCGAGAGAGTCCGTGTGTGTGACCACATCGGACGGCGTGCCGAGGGATCCGTCCGACAGGATTGGAATTGCCTCGATCGTTGATCCGCTGTAATTTGCAACCAGCACGTAATACGTCTTCGATCCAACCGGACGGTACACGCTGAGGTGCGCTGGATTCGCACCGCCTGATGACACGCTGTTTAGAGGCGACAGCAGGCCGTTCGAGGGGCTGATGGAAAACGCGCTGACTGTTCCGATATTATTTTCATTAACACAGTACAGAAATCGTTTGCCTGGATGAACTGCAAGGAATGAGGGGTTGGAAACCTTCGGGCTGGCAGGCAGCGGGTCGTTGGTAGTAGCCACCTGGATGAGGTCACCGTTGCGACCATTTCGCCGGAACAGATAAATGCCTAAACCGCGTCCGGTGTAACTGCCAACGTAAATAAAGCCGGACTGGCCGCCGTTGTCATCCGCCCGAACTGCTTTGGGAAGGGAAGCGGTCGCAAAAACTGTCGCGGCCTTGAGAAGACCGCGACGGGAAAGATCGTCCGTTTATTATTACCTCCCGGAATGCGGCACATTAATCCCTCTGCCACATCCGCGAGAGAGATCATATGGCCGGGTTTAATCCGGGTCAATGCTCAAACAGACGATTCTTAACAGTGCGGCACTACTATCGAATCGTATCCGCAAGCGAGAAAATCGGCAGGTAAAGCGCGATTAACACGAATGCGACGAACATGCCCATGAGGATCATGATCGCCGGTTCGATGAGTGAAAGGGCGGCGGTCATTTTGGTGTTCACGTCGTCTTCGTAGAATTCGGCAACGCTGGTGAGCATGGCCGGGAGTGCCCCGGTGGATTCCCCGACCTCGATCATATCCACCGACAGTTCTGGGAAAATACCCGTGGAGGCCAGTGAGGATGACAGGGATTGCCCTTCTCTGACCAGTTTACCGGCTTTGTCGAGAGTTTTTCGCAGAAGCGGCGTGCCGAGCGAATCGGCTGCCGTTTCGAGGCCCTGGACCAAGGGGATGCCGCCAACGAGCAGAGTGCCCAAAACACGTGAGAACTGAGCCACCTGGTATTTAATCCAGATGTCGCCGAAGAGCGGGACCTTTACTTTTACGCGGTCGATCTTCTCCTGTGCTGTCTCGGTTCGGGCCCACCACGTGAACAGAACTCCGATGACGAACAGAGAGGCGGCTGCCACCAATACATAGCTGCTTGCGGTAGTGCCGATCGCGATCAGATAGACCGTGACCGTGGGCAGTTTGGCGGACATGCTGTTGTAAAGGGTGGCGAAACTTGGCACCACGTACGTGACCAGAAACACCATCAAAAGGATCACAAGGACGATGAGTACGCTCGGGTACATGAGCGAAACCAATACTTTTTTGCGTACCGCGAGGGCGAGCTTCTGGTAAGAAATGTAGCGCTCCAGCACTTCCACCAGACTGCCCGATTTTTCGCCCGCCATGATGGAGGTAACGTAGATTTTCGGGAAGATTGCCTGCGCCCGGAAAGCGTCGGACAGCAAGACACCCTTTTTTACGTCATCCCGAACTGCGTTGATGTAGGGCGTCAGTTTGGGGTCTGTCAGGCGCTCGGCGAGAAGGTCCAGCGACTTCAGAATTGGCAACCCTGCGCGAACCAGGGTGACGAACTGCTGGTTGAAGATCAGGAACTTCTCGAGATTGAGCTTCTTCTTCCGGCCAGGAATACCGAGTTCGCCGGACAGGCTGAGGCCGGATTCCTTTGATTTGACAGAGTAAACAAGGAAGCCCTGGCGCGTATAGCGGTCACGGATTTCCTGTTCGGAACCGCCCTGCGCCAGTTGGTTATGCACCTGGCCCTGGGTATCGGCGTACTTAAGAACATACTGAGCCATTACCGTTCAGCCTCCACGATTTGAACGCCAGGCGGCGGACGGAAGATGAACAGGGCGGGTGAAACGGGGGCGTTCAGCTGTTCTCCGGAAAAAGCGAAATCCAGTTTCGACTGATCCTGCCCGGTGACGCGCACCCGGCGGATTTCACCGGAAGGCAGAGCGAGGAATTCGACCTTTTTATAGGCGAGGTTCTGAGATTTCGGTTCGGCCACAATCCAGGTGTCCGGGCCTTCGTTCCTGACGGCAATGGAGCGAAACTCTTTCGAGAAGTCCAGTCTGCCAAGCAGGAAGGCGAGGGGAGCACGCATGTCTTCGGATTCCTTCAGCTTGCTTTTTTCCGCACGATGGTCTTCCGGGCTATAGAGATAAACATTTTTTCCGTCCGAAAGGAAGACTTTACCAGGGGGCGCGCTGTAGTCCCATCGCATACGCCCCGGTTTTCGCAAATACAGCGTACCCGATTCCGTCTGGGCGGGCCGACCAGAGCCAGCGTAAGTCTCTGAAAATGCGAGTGTAAGGGACTGGGCGCGATTGTAGCGGTTTTCCACGCTCCTCAGTAGCGGGTCAATATTCGAAGGGGCCGGGGCGTCGGCGGCTAAAGCCGGGAAGGCCGCCAGGAGCCAGCATGCCGCAAGTCGGGTCACGTTCTATTGACGCAGAATTGGCACCATGCGTGTATTGTTCGATTCGGAATGCAAGCACGTACTTACATTCCCGCAGCCGGAGTAGCCCTGGCGGCATCCAAAACGCTGAAAGCAGACTGAATCACCATGGCAGAGCAAGTGGCGGAAAAACCGACAGCAGACGACAGACCCAGAGCAGACCCGCCAAAAAGCCGGGACAATGCACCGGACAGGCCGCACCGCCGAATGGGACCGGTGGGCTGGGTGGTGCTGCTTGTGATCCTGGTGGCTGCCGGAATTGGGGGCGCAAGGCTCTGGACCTATCTGCAATCGTACGAAGAGACGGACGACGCACAGGTAGATGGTGACATCTACGCCGTGACAAGCAGGATTGCCGGCACAATCAAGGCGGTCCATGTGGAGGACAACCAGCAGGTGAAGGTGGGCCAGCTACTCGTGGAACTCGACCCCGCTGATTACCACGTCGCCTTGGAGCAGGCCCGGGCGGCCGTGCAGGAAGCGCGGACGCAGGTGGCGGCTGTTCGCCCAAACGTCTCGATAACAACTTTGTCGACGGAGACTGCCGTCTCCAGTTACCAGGCGGAGACGATCGGCGCGCGCGCTCAGGTGGCAGCGGCACAGAGGGATTACGAGTCCGTTGTGGCTCAGGTTCGTCAGGCGGAGGCCGACCTAGCGAAAGCGCAGGCCGATCTGGCGCGCTACAAACAGCTGATTGCTAAAGATGAAATCAGCCAACAGCAATACGATCAGGCTGAATCTGCCGCACGGTCCCTGTCAGCTCTGACGGATGCACGGCGGGCGAGCGCCGACGCCGCGGCCCGCAACATCGAGGCGGCCCAGGCACGCTTGCAGCAGTCGGAGGTGCGCGCATCCGAGGCCACAAGAAACCGCCCGCAGATGATTCAGTTGCAGAACGCGCAGGTGCAATCCCGCCAGGCAAGCACAGCGGTACAGCAGTCCATGCTGAACCAGGCGGCGCTTAATTTGTCGTACGTGAATATCGTGGCTGCTGTGGACGGGATTATCGGCAGAAAGAACGCCGAACCGGGCCAGCACGTTACGGCGGGGCAGCAGCTGATGGCAGACGTCGCCATTGGAAATTTGTGGGTCACCGCAAATTTCAAAGAGACGCAGTTAAAGAAGGTGACCCCGAACCAAAGGGTCACCTTTCACGTGGACGCCTACGGCCAGGATCTGGAGGGGTATGTGGAGAACATCGCGGGCGCGAGCGGCGCGAGGTTCAGTCTTCTGCCGCCGGAAAATGCGACAGGGAATTACGTGAAGGTGGTGCAGCGGATACCGGTGCGGATCCGGATTAAGGAGGGGCAGGATCCGCAACATCGATTACGGCCCGGAATGAGTGTGGTGCCGAAGATCTGGGTGCAATAGTTATTGGGTAATGGTCAGCGTTACGGGCTGGCTTGGCACGCCGCCGATGGTGACGACCGCCGGTTGCTGACCCAGCGGCGCGGTCAACGGGACGGTGTAATTCAGTTGCGTAGTCCCGATCGCCCACGCCGGTATCCCTCTGAAAGGGATGTTGGTTACGTTTACGT
>JAUZEU010000599.1 GCA_030838885.1 Bryobacterales bacterium
CATTTCCAGTCCGCGATGAACGTGCCCGCTCACCACCACAGGGATCTCGGGCTCAAACTGCAGAATCTGGTTCTCTTCCGCTTCGGTGATGTGCCCCAGCACCACAATCAGGTCCGACTTTTCGTGCAGTTCCGCGGCATACTTCCGTAATGTCGCCAACAGAGGAAGCGTGTGCCACTGCTCCAGCAACTTCGGACTCGAAAGGGTCTTCAGCTCTTCCGTCATCGCTCCCAGGATCGCGATACGCAAACCGTTCACCTTGAGAATCGCGTAGGGTGGCTGCAGCAACTCCCCGCTCGCATTCGCTATGTTGGACGAAACAATCGGATAGGTGGCAGTGTCGACGAACTTTTTCGTCTGTTGCCAGCCGTAGTCGAAATCGTGGTTGCCCAGCGTGGCCGCATCATAGCCAAACATGTTGCCGATCTCAAACACCGGCAGACCGCGATAGACAGTCGAAACCGGAGTGCCCTGCACCAGGTCGCCGGCATTCAGCAAAATACAGTCGGAGCAGTTGGCCCGCTCCCGAGCAATCACCGATGCCAGATACGCAAAGCCGCCGTGCCGGTTTTCAAGCGGGCTGAGGCGTGCGTGCAGATCGTTGGTGTGCAGAATGGTCAGCGATCGTATTTCGGCCGGAAGGGCCGAACAGCAGAGCAGAACGGCTGTGATCGCCGGCACGGCCGGTTTACGCTTCATGATGGAAAGTATAGCCGTCGTTATAGACGTCATTGCTAACGGCCGGGCCGCCGCAGCGTCCAACGTGCGAGGTGTTCATCATGAGAACTTTTGCTATCACCCTCGGTATCGTCTCGCTGACTGCCTGCGGGCTCCTGGCCCAGACGCCGACCATGTCCTGTAAGGACCAGAACTCCGGCAACAGAGGCTCGAACTTCTGCGAGGTTCGGGAAACCACCCTCGCTTCCCTTGCAACCCTGAATGTGGACGGCCGCCAGAACGGAGGCATCAGCATCAAAGGCGCGAACCGGGCGGATATCCTGGTCCGGGCGATGGTGCAGGCGCACGGTGATACGGACGCCGAAGCGAAGACCACCGGTGCTCAGGTGATCGTTCACACCTCTGCAGGCACCGTTCAGGCCGACGGCCCCGCCCAGAAGAACTGGTCCGTGTCCTACGAGATCCTCGTCCCGGAGAAGACCAATCTCAGCCTCAAAGCCAACAACGGCGGGGTGGCCATAGCCGGCATCGATAGCTCCATCGAATTCCACTCCGTCAATGGCGGCATCAGTCTGAAGAATGTCAGCGGCAATGTCCATGGCGATACGGTCAACGGTGGTGTTTCGATAAACCTGACAGCTGCGAGCTGGAACGGCCAGGGGCTCGATGTCTCCACAACGAATGGTGGCGTCTCCATAAAAGTTCCCGAGCAGTTCTCGGCCGTTCTCGACGTTGCCACGGTGAATGGCGGCATGAAAGTCAAACTGCCGAACGCGCAGGTCAAACGCGCCGAGCACAAAATGAACGTTACCCTCGGCTCCGGCGGACCACTCATTCGCATCCGGACTCAGAACGGCGGCGTCAGCGTATCGGGCATTTCCGCAGCCGCCTGATACGCTCCGTTCCCGCGGCCATGCGTAAAATAGAACTCACACGCTATGGCTGAACTGGAAATTCATCACGAAGTAGAAGGCCACGACCCGAAGGGTAAAACCATAGGCGTGGTCGCGTCCATTCTCGCGGTCCTGCTCGCAGTCGTGACGATCATCTCGCACCGTGCCCACACTGACGCCGTGATCCTGAAATCGGACGCCAACGACAAGTGGGCTTTCTATCAATCGAAGAGGATCAAATTCCATAATCTCGAGTTAGGCGAAGATCTCCTCAACGCCATGCCCGCCAGAACGCCTCTGGCAGACAAAACTCTGGTTCGCTACGCTTCTGAAAAGAAGCGCTACGAGAAGGACTCGGAAAAGGCCCAGGAGAGCGCGGTCGATACCGAGAAGGAGGCTTCCCACATCGAAGCGAAAGCCCTGCGCTACGACTTTGGCGAGGGACTACTGGAGATCGGTCTCGTTCTGACCTCGCTCTACTTCATCGCGAGATCGAATCTGTTCCCGGTCATCGGGATCATCAGCGCCGTTGCCGGCGTGGTGATCGCGACGCTGGGCTTCGTAATGTAGGGCATCCCAATGGAGAACGCCCCTCCCGTGCTGGCCTGCAATCTGAACGCTGTTACTGAGGACCGCCGCCCCCGCTATACCACTCTGATGAAGCGCCTCAGATCCGCTGTTTATGATCCCGACGAACTCCCGGACGGCTATGCATGGAGGTTGCACAGCGACGCGATGAGTTTGCCGGAGGTGGCAGAGTGGATCACTATCGAACGCTTGTGCTGTCCGTTTTTGATTTTCAATCTCGAAGTAAGTGGCGATAGCGAAACGTGCCTAACCCTGCGCGGTCCTTCCGGCGTCAAAGATATTCTTCGCGAAGAATTCCTCAGGGACACTCAGCCAACCTGAAAAGAAGTGCCTTTGTTCCTAAAAAGGCACCCGGCGCGTCGGTGACTGAAGGCCCTGGTTCCTGTTCGCCTGCACCGGGCCGGGCCCTTCCGAGTAATGACCCGACGTTTGCGCCGTACTGAAGTTGACCTCAGATGCCTCGAACACCAGCGGGCGATCGAGAATCATTTCGATCGTGCTTCCCTTGGCCAGAATCGCATCTGGTCCGCGCGATAAAAGTACCCCGGCCAGCCCCGCAGCCGCACCCGCCGCGCCGCCGATGCCTGCACCCATGCCCGCGTGCCCGGCAGCGGATCCGGCAATTGCCCCAATCGAAGCCCCGCCCGCCGCGCTTTCCCCTGCGGTTTTCAAATCGCCGCCCTTGTTGGAGTCGCCCTGGATCATGCCTTCCTTCTTATCCAGATGCTCAGTGCCTCTCGCATCGATGCCACCCAGCCGCGAACGGAAATCACGGGTGACGCCGTTAGGCAGCGTAAGAGAATCGAACCGGACGAAGAGTTCCCCGCGCCCGCGCACTCTGCCGGGTCGCTTCACCTCAGTCACCGTCCCGGTCACGTAACTGCCGGGCGGGATCACGATGTGATTCTGGATCACGATCGGGAAAACGGTTTCGAGATAAATGCGGTCACCTGCCGAGGAGTGCTTCGTGCTTACGCTGTTGATCAGTCCGAGCGCAATACGCGTTCCGGTATCCACCGTATAGCCATTGGACACGGGCGCCCTGTCCGGAGTTTGCCCCGAAAGCAACGCTGCGGAAGTCAATGCACAGATCAGCGGGCACAGCAAAAGGTTTGGTGATCGCATAGAGGCTTTCTTCATTGTAGGTGAAAGCGCCGCCACCGTAAGTGGTCGCAATTAGTTGACGGCGATCACCGGAGCGCTTTCGCGGGCCGGCAACTGGATCAGGGCAGGGCTGGTCTGTCCGGCAATCGTGATCCGGATCTCCGGATTCAGGGGTAAACTGTCCGGCAGCCGCAAATTGATCTGGTACAAACCCGCAAAACCCGGCGCGAGGCCGGCGTAGAGCACGTTCGCCGCAGGTAGGGCCACCCCCGCCAGCATGACCTGCAATTTTGCACTGGCCAGAACCACGGCCGCAGAGGTCACCAGCCGGCCGGAAGTGGTGTCCGGACTCACCCGCCCGAGTCCGGCAGCATAGATCACGATAATTTCTTCGGCGACAGCCGGCGCATCCGGCGAAACCAGCGCTCCACTCAGATGGGTCGCGATCGCATAATTCCCATTCCAGGGGAAGAGCCCAGGCGACGTGCTGTTGAGTTGGACCTTGACGCTCGGCCCCGCCGCCCCCTGTCGGGCTACGGCAATAGTGACCATGCCCGGCGTAAGCTCATAAGGAATCAGGAAGTTAATCTGTGTGGGAGAGACAAAAAAAAGGTGGCCGAACAGCCCGTTCACGTATACCGTAACCCCGGCTAAGCTGGACGGCAGGGTGGACCCGCTGAGCGCCCCCGCGGCGGAACTGGTGCTGAAGGCGAGGTTGGTTCCGTAGATGGTCGCGATCGTGTTCGGTGCGAGAGCTTCCACCGTTTGCGTAGCGGAGTTAACAATGCTTTGGGTGCTGTAGGAAGGATAGGTGTCGACGCCCAAAAGAAGTGCGGGCAAAGCGGCAAACGCCAAAAGCGCCGCTCTGCCCGCTCTCAAGATCATCTTGTGCTGACCGAAACCCATAGTGCGACCAGGTTATATTCTGGGCTGTCGGAACTGCAATTCCTATACCTCCCGCTATTTACAGGAGGTACGGGCGGCTACTGGCCTACAGGCAATGTGATACCCGCCGGGGATGTCTGACCGAGTGTCTCCACGGAAAGCGCGTAATCGCCAGGCGCGAGGCTTGCGGGAACTCTGACGTTCACTTGAAAGCCGCCCGCAAAAGCCACGCCTGAGTAGTCGGCCGTTGCGCTGACCGATCCGAAGTTTACAGTCACGGCGCTGGCGGTATACGCGATAGCGCCAAGAATCGTCCCCGAAGGAGACGGCGCCAGTCCATTTACATAAAGAACGATCGACTCACCCGGCTTTGCCTTTGTCGTCCCGGCCAGTGCCGCTGGATCGCCAATCAGGGAATTGTCCGCGTGAGTAGCGGCAGGATAAAGCTTGGCACCAGCAGGGTAGTTGTAGAGTGAGGGCGCATTGCTGACCACCGTGGAGTTGAAGGCAGCGCTGGCTGTGCCGTTGGATGTGACGACGACCTGAACAGTGCCGGAGATGCCGGACGGAACCTGTACGTCCAGTTGACCTGGACTGATGTAATAAACAGGGGCTGGAAGGCCGTTGAACGTCACGCTGACTCCATCAAGGCTGGTTGGCAGCGTATTTCCGTTTGTGAAGTCAGGTCCCGCCCAGGCGCGGGAGTTGCCTGCCAGATTCTGGCCGTAGATGGCCGCCCATTCGCCGGGCACCACGGTGGTGCGCCCACTCTCCGCGTCCTGCACATTCGCGAGCGTAGGACCAGTGGCCGCCGCAGTGGGTGTCAGAGTAACGTTCGTCGTATAAATATTGGCCCCCGTCGAGACAGGATTGCCCCCTGGACCGGCGTTCGCAGCCACATACAGGTTCACGTTGCCGGCGTTCGTGGCAGGTGGCGTCCAGTCGAACTGATACGTGTACCCACCGGCTGTAGAAGCGGTATAACCGCCGCGCGTATGTTCAACAAACTGAATGGCCGCGCCGGCTGCGCAACCGGATGCTGGCTTAAACGCGCCATCGGCACAAATTACCTGGGTCAGGGTGTCGGCGCTCGTGAGCTCGCCTGCCTGCGCGCCCTGAATATTGCTGGCCAGACGCGCCGTAAGTTCGAAGCCGAACTTCTGCTTCGCTGAATCCAAAATCTGCACCATAATGCGCTGCTTCGCGCCAGGCGTATAGGTATTTCCGTTGGGCAACACTATTTTCACGCTGCCCCCACCAGCGTTGAGCGCCGGCCCGGAGTGGCAGCCGCTATCAAGACAAGTGCGGTCTCCCGGAGCGCCTGTCCGGAACGGATCCGGCCCATACTCGTACGCATACATAACAATCGGAAGCGCTGAAAATATCAGCAGTATTTTAGCGATAATGAATTTTTTATTCGTGGACATAGCCGCTTTCCCCAAGAAAACTGGTGATAGAAGTGTAGCGTGTTGCGCTGCGTGGTGCTATCTGGTAGACCCGAATATCGCCATGTCCGGAACAGCTTTCAACGCTTTGCGGCTGATCGTAGCCAGCGGGATCCCGCCCAAATCCGCCACCGCTGTCCAGCGTCCTTCCGGCAGTTCAGGCGAACCTCTGGAGCTCCATACACTTACCCGAAACCGATCGTTGACGATCTGATGAGTGAACTCCGCCGCGAGTCGTCCCTGCAATCGGGGAAAAAGGCTCTTGTCCGGCAACTCCCAGAATCCCGCCAACCGGCTTTCACCGGCGTCCCGCTGCACCAGATAAACCTCGTCTGCGCGCCGAAATATCATCAATTGCAACAGCACGTCGCGGGTTTTCGCCTTTTTCAGTTTGACCGGCAGTTCCCGCTCGGTCCCGGCGCCCCGCGCCGCACAGAATGTGACTACGGGGCATTGTCCGCACAGCGGCGCACCCGGCTTACAAACGGTAGCGCCCAGTTCCATCATTGCCTGATTAAAATCGCCCGGACGCGCGGCATCCAGCAACCCCTGCGCGATCTCCCCAAACCTGCGCCGCGCCGCTGGTGACGAGATCTCCGATGCATCGTTTGTTAGCCGGCTGACCACGCGGATAACATTTCCATCCACGGCCGCATGCGGTAACCCGAGTACGATGCTCGCAATGGCTGCGGAAGTGTAAGGGCCAATGCCCGCCAGCGCTGCAATTTCCGGATGCGTGGATGGCACGCCGCCCTCAGCCACCTGCTGCGCCGCCCGGTGCAGATTGCGTGCGCGGCTGTAATATCCAAGCCCGCTCCAGGCCGCCAGGACATCCTGCTCGGGTGCCGCAGCCAGGCATTCAACCGTCGGAAAGCGCTCCAGAAACCGAAGATAATACGGGATCACCGCTTCCACGCGTGTCTGCTGCAGCATGATCTCGGAGATCCAGACCCGATAAAAATCCGAAGTCTGACGCCACGGCAGATCCCGAAACACCGCTTCGTACCAGGCCAGCAGCGCCTTCCGGAAAGGAGCCCGCAACTAACCGATCCTGGACATGCGTCGTAGACCCGCTGAAGTGGCTTTGGGACACGCGAACACCTGGACGCGTCTTCCCGGTGACGAATCACATCTGACGCGCTGCATGCTCCCTTTGTC
>JAUZEU010000615.1 GCA_030838885.1 Bryobacterales bacterium
CGCCCAGCGATTCGCGCACGGGATAATGCCATGCAGGCGGCTCATCATAGACAAAGCTGTCCTGCATTCCGACAGCTTTCTTCAGCAGCGTTATCCGCTCGTCGGGCGTGGCGGCCAGCCGCGCATCCAGAACCATCCCTGCCATTTCGAGAACTGGCGCTGCCTTGTTCTGGCCGAGCGGCATGTTGGCATCGAGTCTGGAGCGAACAGTGTTGAACTCGCCCCGCTCTTGTCGGGCGTCGGCGCTGCGCCCTTTCATGGCAAACGACGTGGCTCGGGCATAGTGCCACAAGGATTCGCTCAGAGGATCGCCGGCCCTGGGTTTCGGGGCTGCCAAAATGTCGTCCCACCGGTTCAGCCGCAATTGCGACATGGTTACGGAGGCGTAGACCATGCCCGCCATTTCCGGCATCATCTTCAGCATCGGAGCGGCGGCGCTGAGGATCGCCTGCTCGGCCCTCCGGCCATCAGCCACACGCCCCTGCATGCCCCGCGCGTAACGAATGAAGTCCAGGTTATGCAGGTAGTAGACGTAGTAGGGACTCATGACACCGCTTTGCGCGAAGAATTTGCGGTCCACCTCTGCCGCGCGTTCGTTCACCGCCACAGCCATGTTGTAATCGCCCAGCACCAGCCAGATGTGTCCCGGCATGTGGACCATGTGCCCGCCGCCCGGCACAATGCCCATGAGGCGCTGCGAACTGGCGATACCCCGCTCGGGCGTGGGTGAGGATTCCACAGCGTGTATATACAGATGATTTGCCCCCGGATGCTCCGGGTTGCGCCGCAGCACGGCCTCGAGCGTTTGCTCGGCTTCCTTCTGGCGCTCAGCCGGCTCACCGCTATTCGAGTACCAGTGCCAGCGGGTGGAAACCATGATCGCCTCGGCATAGAGCGTCTGCGCGTCGAGGTCATGGGGATATTTGGCGGCCAGGTCGTGCATGGCCCGGATATAGCGCAGCGGTTCGGAGAAATCGGGGCAGCGCGTTTTGGCGGCTTCCAGCCAGTCGCGCTCGGCAGGTATGATGCCGCCGAGGGAAAGACCCTTGTCGACCGCATTGCACGACTGCCTGATGTCGTAGCTCGGATCTCCATCCATATTGATGTACGGACCCCATGCCATGGCGAGCCCCCACCGGGCCATAGGAGCCTGGGGATCCAGTTCGGCAGCTTTCTGAAACGACCGCTGCGCTTCAGGCCGGTTGAAGCCGTACAGAAGAGAAAGCCCCTGGTCGAAAAACATTTGCGCCTGCGGGTTGCGCGTATTGATCGTATGGCCCCACCTGCCCATGCCGGAATAAAGAGCGACCGGTTTCTCGCCATTCTGGGCCAGCAGCAGGGCAGAAGAGATTGCCGCGAGGAGCAGAGCGGGTAGCTTCATTTTCCTGAATCATACGCCGAAACGTGCCAGATGGGCAGCGGGCAGCATTCAAACGCTGATGTATAGGCTAAACGCCGATACACCCTGGTAAAGCCAGATGGTGACCGGCTACGCGACTGCCTGCTGGTGGTAGCGGAAACGCGAGTCGGGCAGCATCCTGAATATGATGGCCATGCACATGGGGTGCATCAGGCCGGCAATCAGGAAGATGGGGGCGTATGAGAACCGGGAGACAATGTAGCCGGTGCCCAGCTGGGCGAACATGCCGCCTATCGCGCCGCCCATGCCGGAGAAACCTGACACGGTGCCTACTTCCGAACCGGGGAAGAGATCGGCGGGGAGGGTTTGCAGGTTGGCGGTCCAGAAGCCGTGGCCGAAGGTTATGAAACAGATTGCGGCGATCGCGAGGCCGGCGTTCGGGGCGAAGGGGGCCAGCATTGCTACCGGCAGGCACAGCGCTCCCAGGAGCATGATGCGCTTGCGGGCGCGCGGCAGCGGCCAGCCCTTGTTCATGAGCATGCCGGACAGCCAGCCGCCCAGCATGTAGGCTATGCCGCCGAAGATGAAGGGCACCCAGGAGTACTGTCCGATGGATTTCTGATCGAAATGGCGCTCCTTGACCAGGTAAGCCGGGAGCCAGAAGATCACGAAGTAGATCACCGGATCTGTAAAGGTGCGCGCCAGGCAGAGCGCAATGGCTTCCTGTTTCCCGACGATCGTGCTCCAGGATTCGCGGGGTTGGCTTGTCTTTTGGAGCGATTCGCGCGGGAGCACCTCGTCTTTTATTTCGGCGTATTCGTCGGCGCGGAGCCACTTGCTCCGATGCGGCGTGTCATAAAGGATCCACCAGAAGATCAGCCAGATGAAACCTGCCGCGGCCACCGCGACAAATGCGAACTGCCACCCGTAGCGGATGGTAAGCCAGGAAATGAGCGGAGGCGAGACGGCGGAACCCAGGGAAGAGCCTGCGTTGAAGATTCCTACGCCCAGGGCGCGCTGCTTTGGCGCGAACCATTCGGATACGGCCTTGGTGGCCGCCGGCCAGTTTCCCGGTTCACCCAGACCCAGCAGGAAGCGGCATGCGCCAAAAGACCAGACGCCGGTGGCGAAGACATGGAGCATGGACGCCAGGGACCAGACGCCGATGAACAACGAGAAGCTTTTTTTCGTGCCCAGACGGTCGACGATATAGCCGGAGCCGCCGTACATGATCGCGTAGGCGAGGAAGAAGCCCGCGAGGATGTAAGAGTAATCTACCTCACTCATAGCGAACTGGGTTCTTATGCGGTCCGAGACCACGGCCAGGGCCTGACGATCGGCGTAGTTGACGGCGGTCGCGAAGAACAGCATCGCGGCGATAATCCAGCGGAGTTTTGGAATTTTCATCTAACCCGGTGAGTGTATCTGAATCAGAAGCGTTTGTGTGCCGGAATCCCATGTCGCGTAAGCTACTGTCTCTTGGCCGATGGCTTTTGCGGCCTGCGGCCAGTCGCGGTAGAGGGCTGGAAGTCCGACCGTGTGGTGGGCAATATTCCAGGCCGCGGTCACTCCCCAATCGTGATAGACGCGCGGGGCAGCGGTGTAGACCAGGGTTCGCACTTCGGGATGTTTGGCGGCCCACCCACGGAGTTTGTCAACGAAGACGAAAGCCTCGTCGTCTCCGGCGAGTTTGGCGAGTTGCTCCTGGTGGAGGTGCCGGTAATTCCAGGGCATCCAGAGGGCAAACGCTACCCAGGCAAATGCGGGTTTGATGTGCGAGGCCGCGGCGGTCATCGCGATGACCGCGCCTGTGAGCGGCAGGTAAGTGTACGCCTCGAACAGACGACCCGGCAGGAACAGGAGCGTGAAGAGGAAGCAGCCTATAGCGGACAGACCGAACCAAACCCGCCGGTCGCGAACGAAGGCCAGTAACAGGAGGGCCAAACCTCCGAACGGTATCAGAAAGACGCGCCCTGCGTAGAAGGGGACTGTCTTCGTTAGTGCGTCGAGAGTGAAGCGGAAGGTGTAATCGTTATCTTTGTTGGGGTTCAGCAAAAGACCCTGGAGGCCGAAGGACAGGGATGCAGCGAGGAACGGGATCAGCAGAGTGATGCGCTTTTGTCCCAGCCAGTACTCGTAGGCCACCAGAACAGCCGGCAGCATGACGGCCAGCTCTTTGGACTTGTAGGCCAGCCAGAAAGCGACAAAGCTGAGGATCCAGCGACGGGAGATCCAGAAGATCAGGCTGGCCAGGCTGAAAGTGGTGCATAACAGGTCGAACACATACATCGGTTTCCAATAAGCGTCCATCGCGGAGGCGCTCAGGGCGAAGAAAGCTGCTCCGGCGAGTGCGCACCAGCGGTTGATTGCCAGCTTTCGCAGCAGAACAAAAAGCAACAGCACGTTCAGCAGATGGATGATGATGACGGGCGTCATGAATGGCGGGAAGTCCATTCCGAAGGCGCGGCCGGCGAGGGTGAAGTAGAGATGCCCGGGCGGACGGAAATTGGAAACGTCGAAGGTCGGCTTAATGACGTCGGTCGCGAATTTGCTCAGCGGCAGGATGGGCGCCCAGCTCAGATTATCGAGTTCGTCATCCTGGAAAAAGCCGTCGTAGGCGGTGTAGTTGAGCGCCAGGAACGCCAGCACAATAGCCATGCCAACAGCCAGGGCCCAAAGCCGTGCCGGCCGCTTCGCGCGGTATGCGGGCGCGGCGATTGCGTTTTGTAGTCCGATTTAACGATTCTAGGTTATAGATGAAGGCAGTCTGTCTATTAAGCGGTGGTCTCGACTCGGCGACATGCCTTGCGTATGCCCGGAAGATCGGGTACGAGTGTTACGCGTTGTCGTTCGACTACGGGCAGCGGCACCAAATTGAACTGGAAGCGGCGCGGCGATTGGCCGAAGTCCTGGGGGCGGCGGCGCATCGTGTGGCCAGGATCGACTTGCGGGTATTTGGACATTCCGCGCTCACTTCCGACATCGATGTACCGAAGAATCGTGATGAGGGGCAGATGAATGCGGACATCCCGATCACTTACGTGCCTGCGCGGAACACGATTTTTCTTTCGTTCGCGCTGGCCTGGGCGGAGGTGCTGGAGGCAAGTGATATTTTCATTGGCGTGAATGCGCTCGATTATTCCGGGTATCCGGATTGCCGTCCGGAGTTCATTGAGGCATTTGAGAAGATGGCGAACCTGGCGACGAGGGTTGGAGTCGACGGGGTGACGCGGGTGAAGATCCACACGCCTCTGATCAGCCTTTCGAAGGCAGACATTGTTCAGTTTGGCAGGAAGCTGGACGTGCCGTTCCAACTGACGTGGAGTTGTTATGATCCCGATGCGGCGGGGATGCCGTGCGGCGCATGCGATTCCTGTCTGCTGCGCGCGAAGGGGTTCCGCGAGGCCGGCATTGCCGACCCGGCGCTGAGTTAGATGCGGATTTCTGAAATCTTTTATTCGGTGCAGGGGGAAGGGAGCCTGGTCGGGGTCCCTTCGGTTTTTGTCCGCACTACAGGCTGCAATCTGCGCTGTTCCTGGTGCGACACGCCGTATACGTCATGGAATCCGGTGGGAGACGAGCTTTCCGTGGCGGCGATTCTGGACCGCACGAAGCAGTATTCGGCTGCCCGGCATGTGGTGATTACGGGTGGTGAGCCGATGATTGCTCCGGGGGTGGTGGAGTTATCGGAGCGGATGCGGGAACGCGGGATGCACATTACGGTCGAGACTGCGGGGACGGTGCATGCGCCGGTGGCCTGCGATTTGATGAGCATTAGCCCGAAGCTTTCGAATTCCACGCCGGAAGGGGCTTTCCGGAGGCAACATGAACGGTTGCGGTTGCAGTTCGATGTGTTGCGGCAGTTAACTTCGGAGTATGAGTATCAGCTGAAGTTTGTGATTGCGCAGGAGGGGGATTTGGCGGAGGCTCAGGAGGTGATTGCGGCGGTGAGTGCGCCGGCTGATAAGGTCATCCTGATGCCGGAAGGCATTCGTGTCGAGGTTTTGAATGAGCGTGGCGCGTGGGTGGCGGAGTTATGTAAGGCGCACGGGTACCGGTTTAGTCCCCGGTTGCATGTTTATTTGTATGGGAATACGCGGGGGACTTGAGGGAGGGTATGGTGCCTCCGCACCGGGAAGACGCAGCCGAGTGAAGGTGGAAAGAAATCACCATGACGTGTGTATTGGAAAGGGAGCATGCAGTAATCTGTTGAAAAGACAGGTGCAGCTGCGCGCGTCAGAAGCGATTCGTCACCCGGGAAGACGCGGCCGGGTGTCCGCGTGTCCCGAAGCTACTTACGACCCGAATGTCTTACACCTTCGGGTTTCCGCGCTTCCCGGATTCGTTCCGATTAGTAACCGGCTTTTTTGTCTACGATGTTTTTCAGGGGTTCGCCTTTTTGCCAGCGGGTGAACTGCTCTACGAAAAACATGGCCGCATCATTTAGCCAGTCCTTGGTGTGGTCCGCAGTGTGGGCGGAGATCAGGACGTTGTCCAAGTCCCAGAGAGGGCTGTCGGCGGGCAGGGGTTCCACCTCAAAGACATCCAGCGCAGCGCCACGAATCCGCCTCGTCCGAAGGGCTTCGGTCATGGCAGCCTCGTCGATCACCGGGCCTCTGCCCACGTTCATGATGATCGCTTCGGGCTTCATGGCGTTGAACTCCGCAGTGCTCATCAGGTGCTTCGTGTCAGGGGTGAGGGGGGCGGCGACCGCCACGTAATCGCACTGGGGGAGCATCTGATGCAGATCCTTCGTGGCGTATACGCGATCCACATCTTCATCACCGGCGCGGGGCGAAGGATCGCGACGGACGGCCAGCACTTTCATGCCGAAGGCTTTGGCGCGGCGCGCAATAGCGCGGCCGATGTCGCCATGGCCAACGATGCCCATGGTCTGGGTACTCAGCTCATGCACGTCGAAAACTTCCCAGCGATGCGCGGCTTTGGCCTTCAGCATTCTGGGCAGGTCTTTTGCCCAATACAGGGCGCCCGTCATGACAAACTCGCCCAGGGACTGGCTGAACGTGCCGCGCCCGTTGGTGAGAGGCACCTTGCTTGCGATCAGTTCCGGGAACATAAGAGCGTCGAGGCCTGCGTAGCGCGCATGGATCCATTCCAGCTTCGGCGCGCGCTCCAGCACCTTTTTGATCTCGGCTTTCGGCCCGGACCAGTTAAAAAGAACGCGGGCTTCGGCAAGAGAATCGCCGAGATCGTCGGCCGTCTTCGCAATCTTCAGGTTGATGCCGCTACCAAGTTCGTCCA
>JAUZEU010000625.1 GCA_030838885.1 Bryobacterales bacterium
AGATGCCGGCTCTGGTCAATGCACTCGCTGTAGCTTACCGTCTCAGAACGGGAAAGGCCGCCGCAGCCCACGCGGCTTGATAATGTTTACAGAGCCGCTCACTTTCAACGGTAATCCGGACATCCTCGCCCTGCGGTGACGCGCGACGCAAATTTATATTCACCCGAAAAATCAACCACATACGCGCCAGGAACATCCGTTCCCGACCCACCCGCATGCTAATCCTCGGCTGAAAGGACACACACAAATGTCGCCAGCCGTTCCGCAGTCACAGATCTCAGAAGCCCAGCTCGAAGCCAACCGGCAAAACGCTCAAAAGAGCACCGGCCCCAGGACCGAAGAAGGCAAAAAGCGCTCCCGCATCAACGCCACAAGACACGGCCTGACCGGGCAGTTCCACGCCTTCTCCCATGAAGACAAAATCGCCTTTGACGAACATTGCACCAACCTCATGGCGGACTTCAAACCCGAAACCTACCGCGAAAAACTCCTCGCCATGTCGATAGCGGAAGACATGTGGCGACTCAACCGTGCCCGCGCCCTCGAAAATAATATCTTCGCCATCGGCATGTCCGGTCCCATCGGTGACGCCACAGATGTCGACAGCGCCGAAGGCCACGCGGCCGCCTGCCAGGCCCGCGTCTGGTTAGCCGATGGCAGAAACATCCAGCTCCTCTCCGTCTACGAAACCCGCATACGCCGTAACATCGAGAAAAACGAAAAGCAGCTGAAAGAACTCCAGGGCGAACGCAAAGCCGCCCACGCCCACGCCCTCCACGAAGAAATCCTCTTAGCCAAGCTCGCCATCAGCGAAGGCGTCCCCTATGAATGCCCGACTTACCCAGGTGAAAGTACACCTGGCGATACAACCCGTGGTCATGGGTTCGAATTTTCAAGCCACGAAATCACCCGCCTGGCCCGCCGCGAACTGCGCCTCGAACAAGCAACCCGCCGCCAAAGCACCATGAAAAAAGCCGCCTGAACCAATATTGGACTCGCTCACACCACCCGGGAGACATCCCTGGTGATCTCGTGACTGATAACCCCAATAGAAAGGTTTTCTTATTCAATCGAAACATCCCTATGGGAAACTGTAGTTGAGTAGGCGGACGAGTCTAAAAGCCCGGATTTTATTATCCTGGCCACCACTCCCAGCTTCCGTCCATCTCCAGGTCCCGTAGTACTCGCGGCCTCGCGCACGCCGTCTGCCGCCGCCGCATCAACACAGCCAGGTTGTCTGACAGGGCGTAGACCCTGATTAACAAGCACGCCGGAAGTGTCTGCACTCATTCGGTCCTGATCTGAATCCCAGGGAGGAACTCCATGCGTTCTCTAAAAGCGCTCGCGCTATACGTGTCTCTGTCCGCTGTTTCTAATGCAGCCGACTGGTCCGTTATCCATAATCAGGGCGTCGCGGCAGTAAAGCGTCGCGATTTCACCGCTGCCGCAGCACTTCTTCGCGAATCCGGCCCGCTCGCCCAGACCCCCGGCCAGCGTGGTCTGACCGCAAATGATCTCGGTGTAGTCCTGCACGAACTGCATCAGGAAGCCGGGGCGAGACAACAGTTGGAAAACGCCATCCGTATTTGGCGGTCGAACCCCGGCCAGGAGGCCAGGCTCGCCCAGACCACCGAGGCGCTCGCCTCAGTTTGCCGCACCCAGGGCGATTACCCGGCAGCCGAACAGGCCCTCCGCGAATCCTTAAAAACTCCTGCCGCCGAAAGTGACACCCAGGCTCTGGTACTGAACGAACTGGGCGATGTGCTGCGTGAGGTCGGTCGCCCGGCCGAGGCCTACCAGTTGCTCGAAAAATCCCTCGGGCTCCCCGGCATTTCCCCTCGGCGCCGCCTCGACGCTACCCTCGGGCTCGCCGATCTCGACCGCAGCACGGCTCTGTGGGAATCAGCCTTCACCCGCTGGAGCAGAGCCAACGCCATGGCCCGTGAACTGAATTCCGCCCTTCTTGAGGCGGCATCCCTTCGCGGTTGGGGCATTACCTTCCTCGAACACGGCGAACCGAGCCGCGCCGAGCCGCTTCTGCGCCGCGCCCTCGCGCTCTTTGAGTCCGCTAACGCGCCCCTCCACCAGATCGCCTCCACGCTGAGCTGCCTCGCTCAGCTATACATCACGGAGAACAAGCTCGCCATGGCGGAAGACGCACTCCTCCGTGGCGTTGATCTTCTGGAGAAAACCCTCGGTCCCCAACATCCCCAGGTTGCCGTCCTGCTCGAAATGCTGGGCGACACGGTTGCCCAGCGCAACCAGTTCGCTCAGGCCCGCGACTATTACGCTCGCGCCCGTGTCATCATGGCCGGCAGGTTTGGCGAGCTGTCTCCTATCGCCGCCGCCGTCGACGCCAGTTGGGCATTAGTCGAACAGCGGTCCAAACACAACGCCGAAGCCGCCGCGGATTATGAAAAAGCTCTGGCCATTCTCGATGCCGCCGGCCCCGAAGCCGAAGCCGTGCGGGCCGTCGCCCATCAGCACTACGCCGAACTCTGTAAAACTCTTCACCGGAAGAACGTGCCTGCTCCGCAGTCCTTCCGTACGGCCTCTGCGGTAACCAGGGTGGCACAATCACAGTAATGCCCCAATTTGAGGTCTCCACCCCTCAGCGGACGTACGCGGCGGTCGTGGAAAGAGGCGCCGTCAACCGCCTGCCGGATTTCCTTCCGGCCAAACACGGCAAGCTTTTCGTTGTCACCACGCAAGACGTATGGGAGCTCCACGCAGAGCGCATCCGGAAGGCACTGGACGGTACTTCGTTTGACGTTCTCTTCTTCACCGGTGGCGAACAGAACAAGCGCATGGCGCACGTCGAGCAGTTGGCCGAAGAGATGGCCGAGAAGGGCGCCGATCGTTCCAGCGTCATCATTGCTTTCGGGGGCGGTATCGTCACGGACCTCGCCGGTTTCCTCGCCGCAATCTTCATGCGCGGCATTCCCGTCATCCAGATTGCAACCACGCTCCTCGCCCAGGTGGATGCCGCTGTCGGAGGCAAAACCGGCAGCAACCTGGTGGCGGGCAAGAACCTCGTCGGTGTGTTCCACCAGCCGCTCGCCGTGCTCATCGACCCCGCCGTGCTCACCACGCTGCCGGAGCGCGAGTACCGCGCCGGGCTCTACGAAATCATCAAAACCGGCATCATCGCCAGCGAGCCCCTGTTTCGCGTCTTAGCCGACCAGCGCGATGCTGTCCTCGCTCAGCACCATCACGCGGTGGATCACATCATCGCCGAATCCGTTCGCATCAAGGCCGAGGTGGTCTCCTCCGATGAGCGCGAGTCCGGCCGCCGCAAAATCCTGAACTTCGGCCATACGTTCGGCCATTCGCTGGAAGCCGAGACGCACTACAAAGGTTTCCTGCATGGCGAGGCCGTCTCGTGGGGCATGCGTGCCGCCACCCATCTCGCGCATGATCTTGGCCTGCTGCCCGACTCCGACGCCGAGTCCATCCTCTTCGTCCTGGATCGTTACGGCCCTATTCCCTCCACCCGGAACATCTGCGGCAATGCACTGCAGAGCCGTCTGGTCAAGGACAAGAAGACCATTCAGTCGAAGGTCCACTTCGTTCTTCCCACAAGGATCGGTGACGTAATCGTGAAGTCCGATGTACCGCCCGAAGCCGCTCTGAAAGCCATCCGGAAAGCACTGGCAGATACTCAAGAGGTCACACAGTGAGCGCAGCCGGAACCACTCCCGAAGGCGCACGCACTGAACAGGAAGCCTCCCGGTGGGTGCGCTCCATGTTCGGCCGCGTAGCCCCGCGCTATGACCTCGCCAACCACCTGCTCTCCGCCAACATCGACGTCACCTGGCGCAATCACACCGTCCGCAAGGTTCGCGACATCCTTACCCGCCCTGACTCCCGCGTGATGGACCTCGCCTGTGGCACAGGAGACCTCCTCATCGCCCTCGAACGCGAAGCCGGACGCAGGCTCATCGGCAGCGACTTCTGCCACCCTATGCTGGAAGGCGCCAGCCATAAGCTGCAGCGGGCCAAACTGCAGTCCGCCCTCGTCGAAGCCGACGCCCTTTCCCTGCCCCTCGGCGATGCCAGTCTGGACCTCATCACCATTGCCTTCGGCTTTCGGAACTTCTCAAACTACCGCGCGGGTCTAATGGAAATGCGTCGCGTCCTCCGCACGGGCGGAGCGCTCGCCGTCCTCGAATTCACCCAACCTCCGAACAAGGCCTTCGCCGCCCTGTATAACTGGTACACCCGCCGCATTCTGCCCATCATCGGAGGCGCAATCTCCGGGGCGCCGGAAGCTTACAACTACCTCCCCGAATCTGTGCGAAAATTCCCACATGCGCCGGAACTCGCCGAAATAATGAAAGAATGCGGGTTCCGAAAGGTCGAATGGGAATATCTCACTCTTGGTATCGTTGCGCTCCACATAGGACGTATCTAACCATGCGAACAGCCCTGTTGCTTCTGATAGGTTGCGCCGCTGAGGCGGCTACTTACACCGGTTCGCAGGCGTGCCAGACCTGCCATCCCGCTGTATTCGCGCGGTGGCAGAAGACGCGCATGGCCAACGTCATCCGCGACCCGCAAAAACAGCCTTCAGCCGTGGTGGGCGATTTCTCCAAACCCAACCCGCTCGTCACCTTCAAAATCACGGACGTCGCCTTCGTCTATGGCGACAAGTGGAAACAGCGTTACTTTTACAAAAAGGGCAATGACTACTTCGTCTACCCTGTCCAGTGGGACATTCAGAACAAGGTTTGGCGTCCTTATCACGCCGCCAAAGGTACGGATTGGTGGACCGCCCACTATCCCGACGACAACGCCGAACGCCCCACCGGACCTCTTTGCGACGGCTGCCACTCAGTCAATTACAACGTCGCCACGCACCAGGTGACCGAATGGAACGTCGGCTGCGAGAAATGCCACGGTCCCGGCAGCGACCACGTGTCGAAGCCCTCCACCGCCAACATCGTGAACCCCTCGCGCCTCGACCGCACCCGCGCCAATGATGTCTGTATGCAGTGCCACACCCAAGGCCAGCCTTTGGTGAACCCGGTCGCTGCCGACAACAACAGGTACTACGATTGGCCCGTGGGCTACACGCCGGGTGCCCGCCTGGCGGATTACTGGAAGCTCGAAGAGCACAAGCTCGGCGAAACCAGCTTCACCCACTTTCCTGACGGCACGGCCCACAAGAACCGGATGCAGGGCAATGACTTCGTGCAGAGCCAGATGTACGGCCACGGCATCACCTGCTTCGCGTGTCACGATGTGCATGGCACGGGGAACAACGCCGACACCATCAAGCCCGCGCGCGCCCTTTGCCAGACGTGCCACACCTCAATCGACGCCGTCGCTCACTCGCATCACGCCCAGGGCAGCACCGGAGCCGAGTGTACCGGCTGCCACATGCCTAAGATTGAGCAGACCATCGCTACTGTGAACGTTCGGGCCCACACGTTCAAGTTCGCGCCCTCGAACTGCAACGCCTGCCACACCGACAAAGACGCCGCATGGACGAAGCAGAACCTGAGTAAGTGGACCAACTTCTCGCCCTGGCGATTCGAATAGAATCCTTTTCAGGGTTCGCGGTAATACCCGTCTGAAGGCAATGACAGACGAAGCGTTTCGGTCGCTCTACGGGCAATATCGGGTTCCGCTGTTCCGGTTCGCATACCGGCTCACCGGCTCGGCGCCAGTGGCCGAAGACATCGTCCATGACTGCTTCGTCGGCTTGTTCCGCGGCGGCTACAAAGCTGAACGGGCTTCGCAGCGAACGTACCTCTATGCGGCCATCCGCAACCTGTCGCGCAAGCACCACCGTGACAGCGGACGCGAAGACGAACTCTGTGACGTAGTCGACCAGGTGCAGGATCCGTTGGGAACAGTGGTCTCACAGGAGACCTCCGAAGAAGTGCGGCGCGCGGTGGAAGCTCTGCCGCTGCTGCAGCGCGAGGTACTGGTGTTGTTCGAGTACGAAGAACTGCCGCTGGATGAAATCGCGAAGATCGTGGATGCGGAGTTGGCCGCCGTTAAATCGAGGCTGCACCGCGCAAGGGAACGGCTGCGAAAGGCCCTGATACCGGCGATGAAGGGGATGACGAAATGATCGGGCCTGATGAGGAATTACGGCGGGTGCTGAAGCTTTGGGAAGCCCCTGAGCCGAGCGCAAAGCTGGACGAGCGGGTGTGGCACTCAAAACCGCGCCGGCGATGGAAGTGGCTGCCTGTAGCGGCGGGAGTCATTCTCGCGGTGGGAATTGCAAGGTTCTGGAACAGCAGTTCAGGAATAGAAACGAGGATTGAGGCGACAGGATTCACACCGATCGCAAACGGGGCAATAACTGTAGTAAAGACAGGGGAAAAGCAATGAAGAAGGTACTTTGCATTGCGCTGCTGGCCACCAGCTGCGGCGTGCAGCAGACCCGGCTCAGGGTCACCATGGAAGGGGTGGGAGCACAGCCGGTCGGAGTTTCAGAACCAACGCCGGGCGAGACGGTACATCGCGTGCTCAGGAATGGCGAAGGCAAGATCCTGTTCGCCTACGATCTGGAGGCACACAAAACCTCGGCCGGTCTTTACCGGCTCTCGCTGAAACCATCTGAGCAGAAGCCGACCTTCGAGACAGCGCGCGAAGTAACCGTCGGCAGCCAGGAATCTGTGCGTGTCGACCTGATGGAAAAGCCAGGCACAGGGCAAAAGATCAGCGACGTGTTCTCCGTGACCAATGACGCGCCAATGGCGCATCTGCGGCAACTGCACAACCACCTGTACAGAATGGTCCACGGCAACTAAGGTAGCCGGTCCTCGAGCCAGCGAACCCGCTGCAACTGCGCCTCGTAGTCCCCGATCGCGCACTCCAGATTGATGTACCGGAACCCGCGCCTGGCAGCGAGCCGCGACAGCGATCCATCATCCGGATCGGGCTTGGACTGCAGCACCACGTTGAACGGAGATTGCTTTAGGACCTCATAATCCGCCGGGCTCGTGCACAGGAAGAAGTTCCGCGGCGCGTCCGGCTGCTTAATGGAAGTCTTATCGCTTGCGGCGATCTCAT
>JAUZEU010000635.1 GCA_030838885.1 Bryobacterales bacterium
ACGTCGACGAGCAACTGGCAGATCGGATTATGCGAACCGCAGCCGATCACGGCCTCAACTTTTTCGACAACTCCTGGGATTACAACGGTGGCGAGAGCGAGAGGCGTATGGGCAAGACCCTCCGCGATGGTTACCGCGACAAAGTCTTCCTGATGACAAAGATCGATGCCAGGACTAAGAAGGATGCAACAAAGCAGCTGGAGGAGTCGCTGCAACGCTTGCAGACGGAGTGCATCGATCTCGTCCAGCATCATGAGATTCTGCGCTTCGAAGATCCGGACCGCATCTTTGCGGAAGATGGCGCGCAGGCTGCTCTCGAGGAGGCGCGGCAGCAGGGAAAGGTGCGGTACATCGGGTTCACCGGACACAAGGATCCGCGAATTCACCTCTACATGCTGGAAGTGGCGACGCAGAACGGGTTTACTTTCGACACCGCGCAGATGCCGCTGAATGTGATGGACGCCCACTTCCGCAGCTTCTCGAAGATGGTGGTTCCTGAACTGGTCAGGCTCAATACCGCAGTACTGGCGATGAAAACCATGGCGAACGGGCAAATCCTCGCTTCGCACACGGTCACTCCGATCGAGTGCCTGCATTACGCGTTGAATCTGGAGACTTCCGTCGTCATTACCGGCATTGACAGCATGGCCATCCTGGATCAGGCTTTCGAGGCGGTACGGACGTTTCACCCCATGAGTGCGGCCGAGGTGGAGACGATTCTCGCCAAGACAGGAACAGCCGCACGCAAGGGTGAATTTGAGTTGTTCAAGACGACCTCCATCTACGACGGCACCGCGCAGAATCCGAAATGGCTTGGTGAGGAGCCGGAGCGTGTCAAGGCGGTGATGAACGGGTAGTCAGAGGGATCGGCGGCTTACTTCACAAAACGAACCGTGTTCTTCTCGTTGGGGTCCATTGTCATGCGATATTCACCCTGCATGGTGGCGTCTACGAATTCGATCAGCACATTCTCGCCCACGCCCTGAATGTGTCGATAGAGCCATTGCTCAAATGGATAAACGTTGAACTCGCCTCCGCCCTGCTCAGCCGGGCGGGTGTATTTGCCTCCCGAGGGATGGCTGTCGATTTCGTCGGGCGGCCCGTAAACGATGTAAATGCGTCCACGGTCAGTTTTCCATCCGCTTACATTGTTCGCCCCGAAGCGCCGATTTGCGAGACCGATCCGGCGATAATGTTCTTCCTTGAACTCATTGACCGGAGTACCGGGAGTAGGGTCGCGCCGCATCCAGAATTGTTCGACGAAGTGTTCGCGCTCTTCATCAGTGTTTAAGGCATGAAACGCCGCACGTTCCTGGTCGTCGACGATGTACGCTGCGTCCTCGATAAGCCACCTGCTCCAGGGGGACTCGGCGTGTGCAGGCGCTGCCACTGATGATGGGGCAGCCGGAACCCGGACCGGGTCTGGCTGCTGCGCCTGATAAGCCAGCGCAATTCCCATGGAAAGAATCACGAGGCTTGCGGAAAAAACTGGTGTCAGAGCGGCGCGCGGCCCCTCCGGTTGTTTGAGCAGACGGCGAATGCGTTTCACGAGATTGCCTCCCGTGACTGCCAGTGCCGGCTCCCCGGCTCCCTGGCGATACTCTTCCAGCGCGGCGAGCGTTGCCGCATATTCATGTGCGTCTCCATAACTTGCCGCTACATCATCACAGCAGTTCTCCCTCTCCGCGCGAATCACAGCGGAAATCCACCACACTGCGGGATGGAAAAAAAGAAATCCCTCGGCTAACGTCTGCAAGAGGTTCACGACATAATCGCAGCGCCGGATGTGGGCCAGTTCGTGCATCAGGATGTACTCGATCTGGCGCGACGACATGCCGGCGAGCAGGCCCACAGGCATCAGAATTACGGGGCGCAGATAGCCCATCACTACGGGAACCCCGGCCATGCTCGACTGCAGCAGCAGCACAGGTCTCGACACCCCGAGGCGGGCACTGAGTTCCGCGAAGCGAGCGACCCAGACTTCGCCTGGATCGCAGACACCCGTACTCCGCCAGCCCCGGATGGAAATGCATCCCCCTGCTGCGCGGATGTAGAACATCGCCACGCCAGCCAGCCAGAGGCACGCTGCCCAGGCCGCAATGTCCGCGGAATCTATTCCACCGGAATTCAGCGCAGAATCCGCCAGATTCGCAACCGGTGCGGGTAAGAGCATCGCGCGAACTGCAGCGCCCGATGCCTGATCGCGTCCGGCGAGATGTACCAGCGTAAAAGCGAATGCAGCCAGGACTATAGCCAGCGTGGCGCACCCGCACGCATAGCGTACGCGGGATGAGCGCGCGAAACACAAGGTCACAGCCAGTGCCAGGGCGATCACCGAACCTTCCCACAGCAGATGAAAGAGCGTCCACCCGAGCGCGCTCAGCAGCGTCATACAGTTCCTTTCTCGTAATCGTCCAGCAGTTTGCGGAGTTCAGCCAGTTCTTTCTTAGTTGCCTTGCGTGAAGAAAGCGCACCCAGCATCAGGTTGCGCGCGGAACCACTGAAAGCCCGGGTCAGCAAATCGCCTGCGAGCTGGCGCCGGGTAACTTCGCTCGGGAGCGCAGCCTCATAGACATGAGCCCGCTGCGTTTCATCACGGCGGACCAGGCCCTTCGCCGCCATGATCTGCAGGGTTTTCAGAACTGTGGTGTACTGTGTCGGCTTGCGGGCTGCAATCGCGTCATGTACATCACGGACGGTGCCGGGCCCCCTGTTCCACAGAACGGTGAGTATTTCCAGCTCCGCATCGGTCGGGCGGGGAGGATCGGTGGTCATCTACGAAGATCCTACTACGATATTCTTCGTAGTGCAAGTGGGGAAGCGAACTGGTTCGTTTTCACAAATCCCACGTAACCAAAGCACGAAACCGGAGTATTACCTTCATGAGCAGTTTCGTGCCGGACATCCGTTTCGCGCTGCGGGCAATTCGCCGGAGCCCGCTGTTCGCGTCAATTGCCATCCTTTCACTGGCGCTCGGAATCGGCGCAAACACTGCAATTTTCACGATCATGGACCAGCTGATGCTCCGCCAGTTGCCTGTCAGGGACCCCGACCAGCTGGTGATGCTCTTTCAAAAAGGCGCGCACAACGGAAGCAACATGGGTTCGCGCATGCAGTCTTATCCGATCTACCGTGATCTGCAGCAGAAGGCTGCGCCCCTGTCGGAAGTGCTCTGCCGGCGCTTGGTTTCAGCTTCCGTCAGCGCAGGCAGCCAGACCGAACGCGTCGATGCCGAACTGGTTTCGGGCAATTACTTTTCCATGCTCGGTGTGAAGGCTGCTGCCGGTCGGCTCTTCAACTCCCGGGAAGACGATCAGGTCTACCACGGCCACCCGGTGGTCGTGCTGAGCTACGACTACTGGACGAGCCGCTTCGACCACGATCCTGGTGTGATTGGCAGGAAAGTTCTTGTTAATAACTATCCAATGACAATCATCGGGGTGTCCGGTCCCGGCTTTACCGGTCTTGATCCGGCCGTCGCTCCGCAGATCCGAGTCCCGATTCTGATGAAGCCTGCGCTGGCTCCGGAGTGGCCATGGCTGGAGATGGACGATCGCAGAACCCGTTGGGTGCAGGTATTCGGGCGGTTGAAACCGGGTTACACGGTGGAGACTGCGCAGGCCCCGCTGCAGGTTTTGTTTCATCAGCTCAGGGAATACGAAACAACACTACCCGCGGCAAAAGACTGGAGCGCGTACGAGCGCAAACAGTTTCTGCGTGGAACCATTCACGTGGAGAAAGCGGCAACCGGCTATTCTCAGCTCCGTAACAGTTTCTCAAAGGCACTGGTGGTGCTGATGTGCATGGTGGGTCTGGTGCTGCTGATCGCGTGCGCCAACGTCGCCAATCTGCTGATCGCACGCGCATTTGCAAGGCAAAAAGAGATCGCGGTTCGCCTGTCGCTGGGCGCTTCGCATGGCCGTCTTGTGCGGCAGCTGCTGGTCGAGAGTCTCGTCTTGTCGCTGGCCGGCGGAGCCGCCGGTATAGGCCTCGCTGCCCTCATGACACGCGGCCTGCTGGCCCTGGTGCCCTCGGAATCAAGCCCGCTGCTGATCCGGCCTGAGCCGGACTGGCGTATTCTCTCTTTCACTCTTGGTCTGACAATCCTCACCAGCCTCGTCTTCGGGCTGCTGCCCGCCATGCGCGCAAGCCGGCCGGATTTGTGGGGCACGCTGAAAGGCGCTGCCGGATCTATTGCCGGAAGTGGCGGTTCCCTGTTCTTCCGCAAGAGCCTGGTAACTGTTCAGGTTGCGCTAAGCTTTCTGCTGCTTTTCGGCGCCGGGCTGTTCGTCAGGAGCCTTGCAAATCTGGAGGGCGCCAAAACGGGATTTCACGATCCCGGAACTCTGGTGACTTTTCAGTTATCGCCTGCGCTCAACGGCTACGATGCGCCGCGAACGGTCCACTTCTATGAACAACTGCTGGACCGCCTTCGCGCCGTGCCCGGCGTATCGTCCGCGGCGCTCGCATCTGTACCGCTGCTTCACGGCAACGAATGGGACAGTTCGACGCAGGTCGAAGGCCACACAGCAACGGATGGCGAGGACATGCAGGCCTTCATGAACTCGGTGTCGCCAGGTTACTTCCAGACGATGGGCGTGACCTTGCTGGCCGGCCGCGATTTCGACCGGCGCGATATTTTCGACCGGCGCGATATTAAGGACAAGTCCAGGGTGGCCATCGTGAATGAAGCGTTTGCGAAGCACTACTTTGGCGTCACGGGCAATCGGAGTGCAATTGGCCGCCATCTCGGATCGGGGAGAAAGGGCGCGAAGCTCGAAACCGAAATCGTCGGCGTGGTTGCGGATTCGCTGTATGAAGGGCCGCGGGAGGGCGTGCGACGCCAGGTGTTCGTTCCCAACTGGGGCAATGGCGGAGTCGCCTTCTACCTGAGAGCCCGCGTGCCAAGGGCCGCTGTCTACGCTGCGGTTAAGAATGAAATGCGAAAGCTCGACGCTGCTATGCCTGTTTACGAGCTGAAGACCCTGGGAACACAACTCGAAGAAACCTTGCTCACGGAGCGCCTGATTGCGCTGCTGTCCGCCGGCTTTGGCCTGCTCGCTACGCTTCTCGCCACCATCGGCCTTTACGGCGTGATGGCTTTCGTAGTGGCGAGGCGGACCAGAGAAGTGGGTGTCCGGATGGCTCTCGGTGCGCAGCGTGGCACCGTCATTTGGCTCGTGATGAAAGAGGTTGTTCTGCTGATCGTGGCGGGCCTGGCGGTGGGGGTACCGGCGGCAATCGGTGCAGGACGCCTCGTCGCCGCTCAGCTGTACGGGATTAAGGCGAATGACCCCTGGATTGCCGGCGTGAGCATCGTCATGCTGACCCTGGCCGCCGTGTTCGCCGGATTGATTCCGGCCCGCAGAGCGAGCCGGATCGATCCGATTCTGGCCTTACGTTACGAATAGGCGCAGCTTGTCCTCTACTTCGAACTTTCCAGTGCGAAGGCCATGACACTGTCGTCGGTCACCGGGTTATTAAAGAAGCCGCCGCCGGTGGCAGTGATAACGACATACTGTTTGCCGTCCTTGCCTTGATAGGTCATCGGCGTTGCTTCTGCGGCGCCCTTCAATTTATATGCCCACAGTTCCTTACCCGTCCTTGCATCGAACGCGCGAAAGCGGCTGTCGTCCGTCGCGCCCACGAAGACGAGCCCGCCGGCGGTGGCAATCGTGCCGCCATTGCCCGGGCGACCGGTTTTCTGCTTATCAGCCGGCAGGCTGTCGGTGACTCCCAGAGGCACGCGCCATGCAAACTCTCCTGTGTTGACGTTGACGGCGGTCAGTTGCCCCCACGGCGGTTGCTGGCAGGGCAACTGCTGCGGTGAATCGGCGTTCCTGATGCTGAAACGTCCACCGCCCGGCACGCCTTCGTAAACACCACCGGGATCGACGCGATTGCCTTGACCGGCATTCGGCGCAGGGCCGGTCTTCGGATCGTGATCCTTCATGCCTGAGACTTGCCCCAGTTCATTCGTATTCACAAAAAGGTAACCCAGTTCCGGACTGAATGAAACGCCGCCCCAGTTGACTCCGCCATGATTACCAGGGAACTGCACGCGCAGCCGATTGTAGGCAGGCGGCAGGTAAGGTCCACCCATTTGCATGCCCTCCATGAGCTTGCGGCAGCCCGCTTCGATTTCAGGCGTCACAGTTGCGATGTCCTCCGGCCGCATTGTCATCCGGGAGAGCGGTGGCGGCTTGAGCGGGAAAGGCTGGGTTTTCGACGATCGTTCGAGTGGAACCTCGCTCTGAGGTACTGCGCGCTCTTCTACACCATAAATCGGCTTACCCGTGACCCGGTTTAGCAGAAACAGCAGGCCGACCTTGCCTATCGCCGCGACGGCCGGAATTGTTTTTCCGCCCTGCTTTACATCGATGAGCGCTGGTGCGCCCGTCAGATCGGCGTCCCACAAATCGTGGTGAACTACCTGGAAATGCCAAAGGTACTTTCCGGTATTTGCATCAGCAGCCACAAGGCTGTTGCCGAACAGATTGTCACCGGCGCGGTCGCCCCCGTACTGGTCAACCGACGGTGCGCCGAACGGCATATAGACGATGCCACGCTGTGCATCCACGCTGATGGCTCCCCACACATTGACGCCCGAACGGTTTTTCCAGCTGTCGCTCGCCCAGGTGTCATTAAACTTTTCCCCTTTGCCCGGAATGGAATGGAATGTCCAGGCCACCTTCCCGGTGCGCATGTCCCACGCGCGCACATCACCTGCCGGACCCAGCGGCGGGTTCTCCTGGGTTGTGCCACCGGCAATCACCAGATTCCTGTACACGATCGGCGGCGCAGTCAAGGCGTTACGGCCCGGCAGTCCCCGCATAATTTCGGGGGTATTCATGTTGACGATTCCGTTGTCGCCGAAGGTGTCGCCGGGCTTCCCGGTCGCTGCATTCAGCGAGTACAACTTACCGTCGCTTGACCCAAAAACGATCTGCGGTGCAGTTTGTCCATCGCCGGGCCAGTATTCAACACCGCGTGTCGCGGGGGTGCCGGACGGGAGCTGATAGCCCCAGATTTCCTTTCCGGTGGTCGGATCAATGGCGACAACGCGGGAATATGGCGTCGACAGATACATCGTTCCGTTGATAACCAGCGGCGTCACACTGCTCGGCCGGAAACCCGACCCGCCGCGTCCCCTGCCGCGACCGAATTGTGATGGCTCTGGCGTGTCGCCGACGGCGCCGCCCTCTCCCCGACCTGCGGCCGGCGCGGGGGGTGGTACCGGTGCACCGGCTGGCTTCATGTGATAAACCCATGCTACCTGGAGCTTGTCGGCATTGGCCGCATTGATCTGTGTCAGCGGCGAGAAGCGCATGCCGCCGGAATCGTGACCGTAGGTCGGCCATTCCTTCGATCTATCCATGGTCTGGACGCCGTTTGACTGCGCGAGCGCGCCCGCTCCTGCTACCACCAGGAGAACGCAGCCACCTGTGAGCAGGGTGTCTGCAAATCGCTTCATGTTCATTTAAGATATCCGTTCTGTCTGTCTGCCGAAATCACAGTTTATTGTGCTGGTCGAAGCAGGCGAGTTGTATCCGGCCGGGAGGCCGCAGCAGCGCTGTGGCCCATCCACAGATGACGATTCAGAGCCCTGCGATGTTACCGCGCCGCAGTCCGTATACAGGTCAACAATACAGCATGCGCTTTCGCAGCTTCGGGCGCGATAGACTTGGAAATCTCAGGTTACGTGTTCCTGGCGTGAGATGGCAGGAGTCCGCCAGGGCCCTCCAGGAAGAAAAGGTGAGACTGTGACAGGCATTCAAAATTGCACGACGACGGGAACCCATCGGAAGCCCGCCGGATCGACAGTTCTGCAGTTTGCACTCGGGGCAGTATTTCTGTTGTTCGCGGCAGGGACGCTGCAGCCGTCTGCCTGGGCGCAGGCGGGCCGAGGCGCCGGGCAGCAAGGAGCGCCCCGGGCACCGGGCCAGAACCCTGCCGGCATGCATGTCTATCTCTGGGCGGGGCTCAAGTCTCATAACGTGGGTCAGCATGACTACCCGCAATTTCTTGCGGACTGGAGCAAGCTTCTCACCGAGCACGGAGCCGTCGTAGATGGTGCCTTGCACGCTCCCAGCAGTGCCGTCCTCGAACACACGGATGTCGTCGTGATCTATAAAGGCGACGCTGGTTTTATGACTGACAGTGACAAGGCCGCGCTGGAGGCTTTTGTGAAACGCGGCGGCGGCCTGGTGAACTTCCATGATTCCTTGTGCGGTCCGGATCCCGACTGGTTTTCGACTCTGCTGGGAGGCGCCAAGAAGCATGGCGAGGTGAACTACACGCTGGAGGCGCCAATCCGTTACAGCGATATTGATAAAGCGAACCCCATCATGAAGGACATGGCAGACCTCACACTCTTCGACGAAGCCTTCTTCACCATGACCTGGGCGAAGGATCACGGCATCCACGTGTTGGCAAACGTAATGATCCCGCCAACGCGCAGCGCCGGCGACCACAAGGGCGAGGTCGTCCCCCAGATCTGGAGTTACGAACATACGGTGTCCGGTGGCCAGCCCGCACGGGCCTTCGTGTGGATGCAGGGCCACACCTACGCCAATTTCACCAACTACCAGATTCAGAGGACATTGCTCCGCGGCATTGCCTGGGCCGGAAAAAAGCCGGTGGACGAGCTTGTCGACTACGTGGCGCCTCCCCGTCCCGCGGGCAGGGGAGCGCCAACAGCCACCACCAGAGCGCAATAGGCTACAGACTCAGCTGTCTGTGCGAAGCCTGACCGGCTCCCGAAGAGCAGATCGGGCCATCGCACATCCAGGATCCGTCGAAGGTATGCGGATTGCACCTGATGGAACCAGGGCCGTCGAGCAAACGCTTTGGGACACGCGGACACCCGGCCGCGTCTTCCCGGTGACGAATCTCTTCTGACGCGCGCAGCTCCACCTGTGTCTTCAACAGATGACTGCATGCTCCCTTGTCCAGGATCACTCCCGTACGCTTGAGTTCCTCTGCACTTCTTTCAAATACACGCCATGGCGATTTCTTCACACCTTCACCCGGGCCGCGTCTGGTGTGTGATGTGCAGTTGTGGGTGTGCGTGATAAACATGCTGGCCAGCCCACATCCCCGAACCGCGACCGTGAGCGAGCGTCTCTGCCATGTGGTCCGATGTCTTCGATGCTTGCGGGCCGATCAGAAATATAACTTCATCGCCACCTGCAATTGTCGGGGGCTGTTGGCCTGACCGCTGATCACCCCGAAGCTGGACGATCCGAAATTCATGTCCGGCGCGGCAAAGATAGGCGTGTTGGTGATATTGAAAGCCTCACCGCGAAGTTGCAGGTAAAGCCGCCGGCTCTCGGTGAAGTAAAGGTTCTTGAATAAAGATGCATCAAGATTCCTCGATCCCGGCGCGCGCAGCGATGAGATCGTCCTCGGTGCAGTGCCCAATGTGTAAGGCTCGGGGCGCGAGAATGCAGCAGGGTCAAGATAGCCATTCAGGTTCTCTGTTATGGATCCTGGTCTGCCCGGGTCGCGCAGCAGATTCGGTCTCTGTCGTGCATCCGGCAGGACTCCACCGGTCAGCGCCGGCACAAGAGGTGCTCCACTCTGGAGTGAGAGAATCCCGTTCGCCTGCCAGCCTCCGCCAATCCAGTCCACCCAGGCAGGCATGCCGCCTCCGAACTTCTTACCCCGGCCGAATGGTAACTCGTAGGCAAAGTCGACAACAGCGCGGTGGGTCCGGTCGTAAACCGATACTGCTCGCTCCAGCTTAAGATTGCCGTAAGACTGAATTCCGCCGGCATCGTAGCCCAGCCATCCAAGCCCGCCAGTCAGGGAGTCATCATCCAGCATCTTTGAAAGCGTATAGTGAGCGGACATCGAGAGCCCATGCGAGTAACGTTTGGTGAATTGCAGTTGTAAAGCGTGGTAAATCGAGTTTGCAGTCGGAGGGCCGGTAACTCCACTCACCCCGGTGAACTGCGGATAGGGCCTGAGCAGTTGGATCCGGGTTACAGTCGGCTTGCTGAGCGCGGAGAGCGGGTCCGTAATGACTCCAAAAAACGGGTTTGGCACAACATCATTCAGACTCGCCCCAAGGGACAGATACTTCGGATCGATTCGGTTGAGCGCCGTGTTATTGCCGAAGTAAAGATGAACCCCTTTGTTCCCGAAATACGCTATCTCCAGTACCGAATTGGCGGGCAACTCGTGCTGTATAGAGAAGCTCCACTGCTCGTAATACGGCTTGGTCCCCCAGGACCGGATCGGACCGCTGATACTCCTGCCCACAAAAGTATTGAGTCCCTGGCTGTTCCCTGGCGGGACGTCAATTCCATCCGGAAACGGACGAGATAGTGATGCATAACGGGTGACACCGCCGTCCAGTGAGGTGTTCCACGGAGTGCTTGTGTTGAATCCCTGACCCAGTTGCGAACGATTTTGCGCCGCGCTGATTCCATAGTAAATTCCATATCCACCGCGCACGACGTACTTTGGATGGAAGTTGTATGCGAACCCAAAACGAGGCGCGAAATTATTAAGATCCGTATCGAGCGGCGACCGGTTATCCGCCGTTGCGAACACCAGACCGCCACGCAGTTCGGGCAAGCCCGGCGCGCGAACGGGTGAGATCACAAGGGGGTCAACCCAGCTGACCCGGTTATAGCGTTCTGTGCGGGGTGAGTCCAACTCGTACCGAAGTCCAAGGTTAAACGTGAGTTTGTTCGTCGGATGCCAGTCATCCTGGACGAAGATCCCGTACGAGGAACTTGCCCAGGACGAATACGCGCCTGTACTCTGTTGTCCACTACTGCCCCAACCAAGCAGCATGGAAGCAAGACCGTTTCCCTGTAAAGAATCGCCGCGGAACGGATCTCGCGAAGTAGTTAGCCGGCTGAAATTAAAGCTGACCGAACTCCAGCCGGGTTGGGCGTAATTCAATCGATAGATCCGGGCATCGCCGCCGAACTTGATCGTATGCCGCCCCGCCACTTTGGAAAGATTACCCACGAAATGGTTGACGTCCTCGCCTCTTCGTACTCTCGCCTGCGGCCGCGTCCCCAATGACTGATAGCTCTCAGGCTGAAAGTTTGGTGGAATCATCGTACTCATCGGGCCCTGAAATCCAAACGCATTGATGTCGAATTCGGGGCACTGCTCGCAGAATGGTACGCGGACACCGTATTGCCGGGCCACGCCCCAGCGCAGATTCATGACCGTAGTAGGTGAAACCGTATACGTATAGTCGGCCGATCCGTTCCTGGTCACATCGCCGGGGCTGTTCGGGCCGTCATCAAACGGATTCATCCAGTTGCCCCAGAGGTTCGGCGATATTCCCGTAATCCGGTATTGGCTGTAGCGCGCTGCCACCCTTTGGGCTGACGTGATGTTGTGGTCGATCTTGATCGTTGTCTGGTATTCGTTCGAAGCCCGTGAACCGGCATTGAAAAAGTTATTCAATCGTGTGAAGGCGTTGCCGGGCAGGTTGGCCTCCGGATAGAACTGCATGGAATACGCTGCAACGGGATCGAAGCGATTCCGCGGGATCGTATTGTTGGGAAACGGATCCCTCACCAGGGTGCCTGGTTGCGTGCCCGCATGAACGGTTTCGGGATCGTAAATCGTGATCAGGCGGCCCGCGCCGTCACGGGTGTCACTGAAGTCTCCCAGCTTCTCGCGCGCGGTTGGAACGGTCGTGAGAGTGGTGCTTTGAGAGGACTGCCGGGTGCCCTCGTAGTGAAAGAAGAAGAAGGTTCGGTCTTTGCCGTTATAAATTCTGGGAAGAACGACCGGACCGCCGATAGCACCGCCGAACTGATTCCGGCGAAACGGGACAAGGCTTCGCCCGGATCTGTTCGCGAAAAAGGTATTGGCGTTGAGGGCGCTGTTGCGCAGGAACTCGAAGGCGCTCCCGTGCAGTTCATTCGTTCCGGACCTCGTTACCATCGTGACGACGGTCCCGCCCGTGTTGCCGAATTCGGCGCTGAAGCTGTTCGTCATCACCTTCATTTCCTGAACTGCTTCCACGGACGGTCGAAACTTTGTGTCGGTGACCCCGCCGTTCTGCTCCTGAACGCTCACCGTGGTGCCGTCGATGAGGACATCCGACTGTGAATTGCGGGTTCCGTTCGACGCAAAATTCGTTCCCGTAAAACCCGTTGTGCCCGATACGCCCGGCGCCAGCATGGCAAGATCCAGGGTGTTGCGCGAACTCAGAGGCATGCTCAGGACTGCCGCGTTGTCAACCACTCTGCCGAGTGTGGCCGAAACGGAGTCAAGGCGGGGCGCTTCACCGCTAACGGTTACGGAGGTGGTAAGCTCGCCCGGTGTCATGACAAGATCCACATTTGCCTGTTGCTGAACCTGCAGCACTAACCCGGAGCGTATAAGCGTCTTGAAACCTGGCGAGGCTGCGCTCAGCTTGTAGGTACCTGGTGGGAGGGAAGCAAAAAAATACCTTCCGCTTGCATTGGTTTTGGTTGTTTGGCGAACGTTTGTAGCCTCGTTTTCAACAATGATGTCCGCCGCCGGAATCATACCTCCAGCCTCGTCCTGTATCGCTCCCTGCAGAGAAGCAGTGAATGACTGCGACTGTATCAACGGAGGATGAAAGAGACCGCCGAGAATAAGCAAAGCAATAAATATGCTCGTGATGGTTCCTCGGCCGGAAGTTGCCCGCAGGCATGTGTAAACAGAAGTGAGGCGCATGTGTGTCCTGATCGTCGCAGTGAATAATGATTGTTGTGGCAGTTAATGAGTTATGCGTCCGAAAGCTGCGAATTCCGAGCTACCGGCCGTGCGTAACTGCGGCCACTATATCAAACAATCAAGAAACAATAATCGACACGCATGGGGGTCTAATGTGTGATTTAGCACGATCACATATGCCGCGTCTATTCAAAAACCACAACCTCGTGATCCAGCACGGACGTGATCGCTGCCGTGGTCCATCCATCCCTTGCCCCGACCCCAATGGTTCTATTTCCCACCAGAAGCCTGGCTGTTTTCGCTTTACCGCTCGTTGACGTTCTTACCGACAACCGTAACGGTCCCACCGGTACTAATTCATCGATCGGCATTCGCCCCGTTACCGTCAGATTCACAAGATGAACCACCGTACGCCCCGTTTGCGTATAGGCCGAGCAATCGAAAATCCCGCTGCCTTCCAATCGCACCGGAATGGAATCCCCTGCCGCCCACTTCACCAGGTTCCCCAGCAGATCGCCATGGTCGGGCAGTTTCTCGCGCCCGTACCGGCGGTCGATGTCGGCCGGCAGAAATGCCACACGGCCGTGCAGCACCAGCCCGGGAATATCCGTCTTCGGTTGCCGCATCCACGATGTTTCCGGCGGATAAACCGGGAACGGCGGAATCCACGTGAGCGGAACCTCCACGCCCGGGTCGAGCCGCAGTGCCGAAAGCACTCCCCCAAATGGAATGATGTCGGTCTCCTCGAATCCTTTCAATGCGGGATGCCGCTTGCCGGCCGCCGGGGGCTCACCCGCTGCCTTCGGGCCCCACACCCCGGCGCGCAGCTCCGGACTCAGTCGCAGATATGTGTGCTGCGTCTGGACCGCCGCCATCCGGTCCGCCCCGGCCTTGCCTGTGAAATGGGCGCCGAACAGATCCGCCAGCCCGAAGTCCGCGCGCGGCAGGCCGGCGTCGTCATACAGACTGGTGGTGCCTGTGGCGATCAGCGACCCACCGCCCTCCACGAACTTGCGCACAGCCGCGCACTGCGCATCTGACATCACGCCCAGATTGGGCAGCACCAGTACCTTGAGGCCCGCGCCGTCGCGCTCCAGATTGTCGATATGGATCGGCACATATCCCACCCGCGCCCGCAGCATCGCCGCTGTAAATCCCCGATACGGTGCGTCAACCAGTTCGGCCGCCCTCTCGCGCCCGTAGTAGTCGGTGTTTCGCTGGGACCACGCGATGCCAACTGTCGCCAGCGGCTTGCGGTTGAGCAGATACTGCTCGTTTTCCTCGTACCACTTCATCAGCGGCTCGGCCGTGCGGTACATTCGCCGGTCTTCGTGGTACGCCCCGATGTGGTGCCACCAGGGCTGAATTCCCCCCGCAAAGCCCTCGATCATCCACATGCGGCTTTCCGCAGCCGGCTTACTCGCA
>JAUZEU010000684.1 GCA_030838885.1 Bryobacterales bacterium
GATCGGCCTCCACCCACCTCTTCAACCTTTCAAAACCAACCTCGCCACAGTCTCAATATGAAAGGTCTGCGGAAACAGATCCAGCATCGTCAGGCTCTCAATCTCATATTCCGCCAGAAGCGTCGCCAGATCCCGACCCAGCGTTGACGGATCGCAAGCCACAATCACAATCGTCTTCGGCCGCAACGCCAGCAATCGCGCAGCCGAAGCCTTCTCCAGTCCCGAACGCGGCGGATCCGCCAGAACAAAATCCGGAGCCCTCTTCGCTTCTGCCAAAAACGCCTCGGTCTGTTGCTGTACTGTTTCGATTTCCAGCCCGGCCCGCCGGGCATTACGTTCCAGATCCGCAGCGGCGGCACGCCCGGACTCCACGGCAGTCACACGCTTGAACCTGCGCGCCAGCGGCAACGAAAACAGCCCCACGCCCGCATACAGATCCCATGCCGTCTCGCCGCGGGCCGGACCAATAGCCCACTCATCCATGCTCGGCAACAAAAACCGGTTTACCTGAAAAAAAGATTGCCCGCTTACCCGGAATTCGTCATTATTCACCAGGTAATCCAAGGGCCCCATCACCGTTCCAGGAATCTCTTCCGCCAGCCACTCGAAGAAGCTCTTTGCCACCGGACGATCGCTCTCGATCACGTTCCACTGCACACTGCGCTCATCCGTAAAAGCTTCCAGCGACTCCAGAAAACGCGGCCATTTGCGATCTCTCACCATCCTGTTGAGCGTGCCCAGCACTTCGTTGAGCTTCGGCGAACTAATTGGGCACACATCCGTCGGAACTAAATTTTTCGAGCCCATCTCCCGGTATCCGACGCGTCCGTTTTCGAAATGGAACTGAGTGCGGTTGCGATACCCGTACGGCTCACTCGGCACCAGAATGATGCGTTCGGGGTCGTACTGGATTTTCCCGGTGCGCTGCAGCGTCTCCGCAAGAATGTCACGCTTGATCCGCAGTTGGCTTTCATAGGATGCGTGCTGATACTGGCATCCCCCACATCGCCCGAACACCGGGCAGCGCGGCTCCACGCGAACGGGCGATGCTTCAGTAACGCTCTGCAGCCGCGCGCGCTGCACGTGCTTGCGCGCGCCTGTTCGCTCCACACTGACAACCTCGCCAGGCAATACGAATGGAACGAAGACGACTTCGCCCTCCACACGGCTCAGGCCATCGCCGCCGTAAACAAGCTTCTCGATTTTCAGTTCAGTTCCCAAAATGTAGTTTACTTTTCAACTGTTTCAGATCGGTTTTCACCGGCACCTGAAGGTTAGCATTCACACGTTTCACTGGCCCGTCTTGCCAGGCGAAATGCCAAAATAATGGGATCAGGAAAGCCTGTGAAAACGCCTGTGAAGAAGACACTATTTCTTAGCCCACCGTCTTTTGACGGTTTCGACGGAGGCGCCGGAGCCCGCTACCAGGCGAAGCGTGAGATCACTTCCTATTGGTTTCCCACCTGGCTTGCACAACCCGCCGCGCTGGTTCCCGGCAGCAAGCTCATGGATGCGCCGCCCCATCACCAGACCATGGCGGACGTGCTCGCAATCGCCAACGATTATGAACTCTTTATTCTTCACACCAGCACCCCGTCGCTGAACAATGACGTAGCGTGCGCTGAAGCCATCAAGGCGAAAAACCCTCATGCGAACGTGGGCCTCATCGGCGCGCATGTTGCCGTCCTGCCGGGCCAGACTCTCAAGCAGGCCCCGGTCATCGATTTTGTCTGCCGCAATGAATTCGATTACACCTGCCTGGATGTCGCCAAAGGTACGCCAATGTCGGATATCAAAGGCATCAGCTGGCGCGATGCCGATGGCGGCGTCCATCACAACCCGGAGCGCGATCTGATCCACGACTGGGACGCCATGCCCAGCGTGCTTCCCGTGTACCATCGCGATCTGAAAATTGAAAATTACTTCATCGGCTACCTGCAACACCCGTACGTCTCGTTCTATACCGGCCGCGGATGCCCTGCCAAATGCAGTTTCTGCCTGTGGCCGCAGACTATCGGTGGCCATGCCTACCGGACCAAATCGCCCGCCGCCGTCATCCGCGAGATGGAAGTCGGCAAAGAATTGTTTGGCGACAAAGTTCGTGAGTGGATGTTCGATGACGACACTTTCACAATCGACAAAGAACGTGCCGTGGAAATCGCAAAGGGCATGAAAAAGCTGAACCTCACCTGGTCATGCAACGCCCGTGCCCATCTGGACTACAACACTCTGAAAGCTCTGCGCGATAACGGTCTTCGGTTGCTGCTGGTTGGTTTTGAATCCGGTAACCAGCAGATCCTCAACCGTATAAAAAAAGGGCTCGTCCTTGATACCGCGCGCGAGTTCATGAGCAACTGCCGCAAACTTGGAATCCGCGTGCATGGCACCTTCATGATCGGCCTGCCGATCGAGACCCAGGAGACCATCGAAGAAACCATCCGCTTCGCGCAGGAAATAGATCCGTTCTCCATCCAGGTTTCCATTGCGGCGCCGTATCCCGGCACCGAGCTCTATCGGCAGGCAACCGAAAACAACTGGGTGGACTCCAGTGCGCTCGTCTCCGGCAACGGCCTGCAGATCTCGACACTCCGCTACGACCATCTTTCCGCCGACGAAATCGAGGACGCGGTAGAGCGCATGTACCGCCGGTTCTATTTCCGCCAGAAGCCCATCTTCCGTTTCCTCCGCGAAATGGCTACTGACCGGCAGATGCTTGTCCGCCGGTTGCGCGAGGGCGGGGAATTCTTCGGCTACCTGCGAGAGCGCAAACAGATCGTCCGCACCCGCCACCAGTTACAGCAAGCCTGACAAACGTGGGGCACGCTGACCTCCGGGCGCGTCTGGTCGCCGGTGGAAAACTCCGCGCGCTACCATAACTGTTTCACCCAAACTTCATGATTCCTCGTGTCCTTTCGGGCATTCAGCCGTCCGGAAATCTCCATATTGGCAACTATCTCGGTGCCCTCGGCAACTGGGTCAAAATCCAGCACGATTACGAAAGCATCTTCTGCATTGTCGACCTGCACGCTATCACTGTCTACCAGAAACCAGACGAACTCCGTACCAAGATCCGTGAAATAGCAGGCATCTTTCTCGCCGCCGGCATCGACCCGAAGCACTCCCGAATCGTCGTCCAGTCCACCGTTCCCGCCCATGCCGAACTCGCCTGGCTCCTAACCTGCGTCACCCCGATGGGCTGGCTCGAACGCATGACGCAATTCAAGGCCAAAGCGGCGGCACAGGAATCGATCGGCGATGGCCTCTTCCAGTACCCTGTCCTGATGGCTGCCGATATTCTTCTCTACCAGGCCAACATCGTGCCCGTCGGTGAAGACCAGATGCAACACATCGAACTGGCCCGCGATATCGCCCAGCGCTTCAACTCACTCTACGGCGAGACTTTCGTCATGCCTGCAACCAGGCTCCCGGCCGTGGGCGCCCGCATCATGGGTCTTGACGACCCGACCGCCAAAATGAGTAAATCCGCCAGTGGCACCGGCCACGCAGTGGCCCTGCTTGACCCGCCAGACCGCATTCGCAGGACCATCATGCGCGCCACGACCGATTCCGGCTCCGGCGTCGATTTCGAAACTATGGGGCCTGGCGTCGCCAACCTGCTCGCAATTTTCCAGTCATTCTCCGGCTGGTCAGACGACCAGATGCGCACCCACTTTACAGGCGTGCGCTACGGCGATCTCAAGAAACAGGTGGCCGAGATGACCATATCCCAACTGGAGCCCATGCAGCAGCGCTATCGCGAGATCACGGCTGACCCCTCACACGTCGATCGCGTTCTCCACGAAGGTGCGCAAGCGGTATTGCCTACTGCCAACGCCACCGTGCAACTGGTGAAGGAGCACATGGGCATCTACACGCGTGGCCGCTAATGCGGCTATCATCAGACTATGAAGGCGA
>JAUZEU010000513.1 GCA_030838885.1 Bryobacterales bacterium
AAGGCGGCGGTGAAGATCCCGGTCATCGGAAACGGCGACATTATCACTCCCGAAGATGCGGTCCGGATGGTTGAAAGAACCGGCTGCGATGCGGTGATGATTGGCAGGACGGCGTCGTCCAACCCATGGATTTTCAGGCAGATCGAGCAGTACCTGGCGACGGGGCGTTACGATCAACCGAGCCACCGGGAACGCTATCAAATGATGCGCACCTATTACGAGATGCTGCTGAGCCGGAGCGAACATGATTCGGTGGGCAAGATGAAGCAGTTCGCCACGTACTTCACGCACGGCGTCCGGGGCGGGGGCGCCTTGCGGGTTTCTATCTATCAGGCCAAAGAAGCGCCGCACATCCTGGATCTGGTGGACAACTTCTTCTCCGATCCGGAACCTGTTTCATTCGCGCCGGGCGATAAAGAAGACCTTGAACCCGTCCTCTCCTGCACTTAGCTCCTCCCACCCGGGGAAAGCCGCCTGGTAGTTGGTCAATGACGTCGCAAAACGGCCGGAGGACTTTCCGGCCAAGCCCACGATACCTCCTTTCCGCACGCCCCGGGCGATCTGCGGCATAAGATCAGGCTGCCAGTAGAGCCAGCAGACAATCAGGTCCCAGGAGTCGGGTTCGATCCGATATTCGTGGGCTTCCAGGTCGGCCTGAATGCAGGTGACACCGGGAATCGCCTGAATTTCGATGTCCACCGCGGTTACTTGCCAGCCCTGGCGGGCAAGCCACAGGGCGTGGCGACCGGAACCGCATGCGAGATCCAGCGCCCGTCCGGTCAATTCTTTCCTTCCAGCCGGAGAGTTTGGGTGGGGAAGGGGATATCGATCCCTTCCTTTTGCAGGCGTTTGAAGAGCAGTTTGCGCATTTCGCTTTGCACAAAAAACTGATCTGAATACTTCGTGACATGGAAGTTTACCTGGAAGACGAGAGCCCAATCGCCTGGCCCCGGGTTGAAGCGGATGAAAGGTTCAGGATCGCCCAGCAGGCCAGGCAGACTTCCGACTGCGGAACGCGCGGCATCGAGCAGGATGGCTTCCACGCGATCGATATCCGAATCGTAGCCGACGCCAAAGCTGACCGACATCATCATCCGGGGTTCCGGCAGGAAGTAATTGGTATAGATCGCCTGACCGAGTTTGCTGTTGGGGACGACCACCAGGTTGTAGCCGACGGTTCGCATGGTGGTGCAGCGCCAGGTGATGTCGGTGACGTAGCCTTCTTCGCCGCTGTTCAGCTTGATGTAGTCACCAATTCTGACCAGTCCTGAGAGCGAGACATAGAAACCGGCGAAGAGGTTTGAAAGGGTGTCCTGGAGGGCAAGCGCGACAGCCAGTCCGCCGACTCCCAGGGTGGTCAGGATGGGAGTGAGGCTCAGGTCGAATACGACCTTCAGCAGCCAGACGACGCCGAGGACCACGATCACGGTCTGGGCCAGCTTTTCCGTCAGGCTGGTGACGGACTGGGTGCCCGAGACGTGTTCGCCGTAGATACGGATTGTGCGGCCGGCGAAACGGCTGGCGGCGGAGATGAGCGACCAGAGCCAGAGCACCTCCAGTGTGGGATGAATGTAGCGCTGGTACTGCAATGGGATAGAGGAATTCTGCGCGGCCACATGCAGGGCCAGCATGATCGTCCAAAGGAATGTAGGTCCCTTCAGGGTGCTTCTGACGAGGTCGCCCAGCTTGCTTCCGGTGCGATCTGACCAGCTCTGCAGGGCTTTGAACAGGATTTTGCGCAGGATCAGGCCGGCCGCAACGACGGCGACGAACAGCAAGACGGGGACGATCAGATGAAGGGGATCGCCTGGAAGCTGGTTCAGAACGCGCATGTAAGCCTATTCTGCACGGCTGGGTAGTATGCTGCGTCATCTGTTTTGATCAGAGCGGAACTTCTCTTTGTGGCATTACTCACGGCCGTACTCCTGAACGGGCCCGTGAGCGCTGCAGTGAATACGCAGAACGACTCCCCCAAGGAGCTGGCCATGGCGCTGGCGAAGAAGGCCGCGCGGGCTGAAAAGGGAGGGGAAGACGCTCAGGCCTACATTTACTACTCGGAAGCATCGGCGCTGCAGCCCCGTAACCGCAAATACAAAGGGAAGCTCGCGGTGCTGCAGAGCCGGGCGGCCCGGCAATCGAAACCGCAGCCGCGTCCGGCTGAGGCGTCCGGCGATACTACACAAGCCAGTGATCCGAAATCCGTGCCGCCGGCTGAACTTGTTCCGGAATCGTATTTCGACAGCATGACGGAGCGGGAGATGTCGCAGGCTCGGGAACTGAAGAGCATCCCGTCGCTGCAGTCGGTCGCCTCCAAGGCTGGCAAGCAGAACTTCGATCTCACCGAGGATGCGCGCGGGTTGTTCGACAAAGTAGCGACACGGTTCGGTCTGCAAACTGTGTTCGATGGTGATTACCCCACAACCGGGGCGCGGGTGGTATTCCGGATCGAAGGCGCGGACTACCGGGAGGCGCTCAACGAACTGGAGGCGGCGACCGGGTCTTTTGTAGTTCCGCTTTCGGCCCGTGTTTTTATGGTGGCCAGGGACTCGCAGCAAAAGCGCAATGAACTGGAGCAGACCATGGCTGTGGCCGTTCCGGTTCCTCAGGCTGTGACGGCGCAGGAACTGACCGAGCTGGCCCAGGTGGTCCGGCAGACGGCTAATGTGGAAAAGATCGCCTGGGACACGTCGCAGGGCCGCATTGTTATCCGGGACCGGGTTTCCCGTGTGTTGCCTGCCGTGGCGCTGCTGCAGCAGTTGCTTTCGTACCGCGCGGAGGTGATGATCGATCTCGAATTTATCCAGGTGGCGTCGAGCGATCTGAAGAATTACGGATTTAATGTGACCAATAGTTTCAGCGCGGTTTATCTGGGGCAGATTCTGAATAACGTGATTAGTTCGCCCACCGGTGCGGCGAATTTGTTGACGTTTGGCGGGGGCAGGACGCTGATCGGGATTGGCGTGGCGCAGGCTCAGGCGATGTTTAACGAGACTTACTCCACGGCGAAGTCGCTGTATCAGGCGCAGCTGCGGTCTGTGGTGGGGCAGCCGGCGACGCTGCATGTCGGCGAGAAATTCCCGGTGATCACGGGTGGATACTTTGGCAGCGTTCCCGCGTCTCAGGCGGGTCAGCCCAGTTACGCCCCGCCGCCTTCGTTCACGTTTGAGGATCTGGGGCTGACGCTCAAGGTGACCCCTTTCGTCCACGGAATGGGGGAAGTGACCTTGAGTCTGGACACTGGTTTCGAGGTGCTGACCGGGCAGTCTATCAATAATATTCCGGTAATTGGGCGCAGGAATCTGGTTTCCCAGGTGCGGCTGCGCAATGACGAATGGGCCATTGTGGGCGGGCTGATGAGCACGACCAATTCGAAAGGTGTGAACGGATTTTGGGGCTTGGCGAACCTTCCTTTGCTGGGATATCTGTTTCGGCAAACGACTACGGACAAAGAGGACAATAATGTGATCATCGGCATGCGGCCGCATTTGCTGTCGCTGCCGCCGGACCAGATTGTGACAAAGCGGCTGCGTGTGGGGTCTGAGATACGGCCTTATACGCCGCTTTGACGCAGGTCGGGTTTGCTTGTGGCGGGGATGGCCGGACTGGAGGGAATCCGGATTCAAATTCAGGCTCTCAGGCGGCCTTTTTCATGGTGTTTTGGCGGCGGGTCGCTTGTTCGAGGCGAAGTTCGCGGCGGGCTATGCGGGTAATTTCGTGGCTTGAAAAAACAAACCCATGAGCACCGGTTGTATCTCCAGATATACTTTCACCTGAATAAGTTGGGCATTCGTAGGGGACGCCTTCGCTGATGGCGAGTTTGGCCAGAAGGACTTCTTCACAGAGGGCTTTGGCGTGGGCGGCTTTGCGTTCGGTCTGGAGTTCCTTGAGTTGTTTCTCGTTTTTCTCGATGTTTCTCCGGATTCTCGTTTCGTAGACGGCGAGCAGCTGGATATTTCTGCCATCGGCTAACCAGACGCGGGCCTGGCAGGCAGCGGCGTGGCCTTCGGCGCTGTCGACGTCTGTGGCGTCACCGATGGGGCCGGACATGCCGATGGCGAAGATGTTGTTTTCGAGGGCGCGGGCACGATTGAGTCGCCACATATCTTCGGCTATCGACATGGCGAGAAGCTTCTCGCGGTAGGTTTCGGGGTTGTAGTCCGCCATGAGGTTGGTGCAGTGTTCGTCGAAGGCGATTTTGTCTTCGTGGGAGAAGGCGTGAAACTGCCCTGTCAGCCCGTGACGGGTGGCGTTGATGCGGGAGCGTTTTTTGCCTTCCTCGGTTCTGGGGCCGGTGCTCTTTTGAGCATTTTGCCGGTTGGCTTCAAGTTGTGCTTCTGAGATCTGTG
>JAUZEU010000714.1 GCA_030838885.1 Bryobacterales bacterium
TTATAGTCAATTGCTGCTGAGCGGCCGCCTGACTCCTGCGCAAACGGTTCAGGTAGAACAGATCAGCGTCGCCGGAAAGCGCGCCACGGAACTCACCCGGCAATTGCTGGCATTCAGCCGTAAACAACTGGCGACGCCGCAACCCCTCAATCTGAACGAGGTAATTCAGAACGATGAGTTGATGCTGCGCAACGTGACTGGCGAGGGAATCGAACTCACCATACATCCGGACCCGGCATTGAAAACGATCTTTGCGGACCCCACGCAGATTCAGCAGATACTCATGAACCTCGCCATCAACGCCCGCGATGCCATGCCGTCGGGCGGGCAGCTGCGCATCAAAACCGCTAACATTCCCGCCATACCTGGCGATCCTGCCCAAAACGGCCGTAACGCACGGGTCCCCTGCGTGGAGCTACTGGTGGAAGATACCGGAACCGGCATGGACGCGAAAACGCTGAAACATATTTTCGAGCCGTTTTTCACCACGAAGGATGCCGGAAAAGGCACTGGCCTGGGCCTGTCCACCGTGTATGGAATCGTGAAGCAGAACGGCGGATGGATCCGCGTGAAGAGCGAGCCAGGTAAAGGAGCAAGGTTTCTCATTCATCTCCCAGCTGTCGAGGCGCGCCAAACCGGCGGAGTTTCCACCGAGCGTACCCCGGGCGCGCGGGAGAATGCATCAGTCCGCGGCTATGAGACCGTGCTGATAGTCGAGGATCAGCCGGCAGTCCGCGCGTACATAGCCGAGTGCCTGAGAAATAGTGGTTATACGGTTCTGGAGGCAAGTTCGGGGAAACAGGCGCTTGCAGTATCACGCGCCCACAGCGAGACCGTGCACCTTCTGATCACCGACATGGTGATGCCGGGCATGTCCGGTAAGGATCTTGCCGAGGCGCTCGTCAGAGAACGAGCCGGCCTGCGCGTGCTGGTAATTTCCGGTTACACATCTGACGGGATGGAAGCGACACGCCTAGCGGGGGCGGGACACCCGTCGTCTTCCCTGCTCGCAGAGAGTGATTTTCAAGTCTTGCAGAAGCCGATCTCACCGTCGGCACTGACCCTGGCAGTTCGCAACATCCTTGCGGCAGCTGGAGATCCGGATTCGGAGCCCGGACGGGCCAGGAGCTTGACCCGCTAGCGACGCGCCTGATAGGTTTAAAGCCTATGAAACGACGGCGCTTCATCAAGGCTGTTGCGGCCGCGCCCGCAGTTCCCGCCCTCTTAAGTCCGTTATCGGCACAACAACCTCCGGCAACTCAACAGCCATCGACTGTCCCCAAAGCCTCGCCCGAGCCAACGCCGGCCGCCACAGGGCGTGGCGGATTCGGCAGGGGCGGCAGCGCGGCTTCAGTGCCGCGTATCCCGCTGGTCGAAGCGGATGAAGCGGCGAACACGGTTGCGCGATACTTCTCGCCAGCCCAGTTTGCCGCGTTACGGAAACTGGCGGGAATACTGGTTCCCCCGATGAAGGGGAATCTCGGGGCGCTCGACACCGACGCGGTGGAGTTTCTGGATTTCCTGATTTCCAGTTCTCCGGCGGATCAGCAGCAGATCTACAAGAACGGGCTCGATGCCCTGAACGCATCTGCGAAACGGCAGTTTGGCAGACCTTTTGCCGACCTGGAAACGGCTCAGGCCGACACAATCCTGAAGCCGCTCTTAGTGCCGGTGGCGTGGGCTTACGATCCGCCGAAGGATCCGGTAAAGCATTTCATATATCAGGCGCACCAGGATATCCGGACGGCAACGCGCAACTCGCTTGACGCTTCCAGGGCACAGGCCAATTTGGGGCGACGCAACTTCGCGACCACGGGACTGTACTGGAATCCGATTGATCCGGTCTAAAACACTTTCTATTGATTGCGGGAGACAGGCTTGCCTAAGAAAGAGTACGACGTTTTAATTATCGGTTCCGGGCACTCCGGCGGCATGGCCGCGAGTGTTCTGACCAAAAAAGGGATCTCGTGCCTGATGCTCAATGCCGGGCCCGAAGCCGACTACGAAAAAGACCGCGTTACAAAGGCGGCTCATGAGCTGCCGTATCGCGGGTTCAATAAGCCAGGGCGCTTGCCGCACGTCTATCAGGCCAATGAGTTTAACGCGAACCAGTGGGTGGACGAGAAGGAAAACCCTTACACGTACGACCCCGCGAAACCTTATAACTGGGTGCGAGTTCGCCTGCTGGGCGGGCGATCTTTGTTTTGGGCCCGCCAGTCATTCCGGCTGAGCGATTTCGAGTTCAAGGCGGCGGACATCGACGGCACGGGCGAAAACTGGCCCATCAGTCTTGTCGATCTGGCGCCCTACTACTCGCAGGTGGAAGGCATCTTCCGCGTGGTGGGTCGTAAGGAAGGCTGGCCTCAGTTTCCCGATGGCAATTTCGTCGAGCAGACTTACGGACCGGACAGCCAAACCATCCAGAAGGTCACGGAGTTGTGCAAGGCGCGCAACATCGGCGTATCGAAGATGCGCTCCGCCCAGGGACAGAGCGGTCTGGCGAGTTCCGTCAATTTGCTGCTGCCCGATGCAGTTGCTACGGGGAAGCTGGACATCGTTTCGAACGCGATCGTGCGGGAGATTTCGATGGACAGGAAGACGGGACGCGCCAACGGTGCGCACTTCGTAGACCGCCACTCAAAGCGCGAAATGCATGTGAAGGCGCGCGTGGTTGTTGTTGCAGCGGGCTGTCTCGAAAGCACGCGGCTGCTGATGAATTCCGGCATCGCTAACTCGAGCGGGGTCCTCGGGCATTACCTGCACGATCAGATATACGGGGTCTCCGTGGTGGCGTCTGTACCTGAAGCCCGGGACGGAAGAGCAAAGCCGGGACAGATGGGCGGCAGCGCCTTTATCCCCAGATTCCGGAATCTGAGTAAAGCCGACAAGCGTAACTTCATCAAGGGCTATTGCATGATTATCGGCAGTGGCGGCGGCGCGAATCCGAACTTTTTCGCGGCGTATGGCGAGGAACTCCAGAGCAAGCTGGACAGCTATGCGGGCTCCTGCGTCTCGGGAAGTATTTATGGCGAGCGCGTCGCGCGTTTTGAGAATCACGTGCGCATCAACAAAGATGTGAAGGATGCGTGGGGAATTCCCGTGCTTCACGTTGATGTGAAGGACAGCGACAATGAACTGAATATGGCGAAAGACTCTGCCAACACTATGGAAGAACTTTTCCACGCTGCCGGCTGGGAAGTCCTTTCAAAGACGGATAAGTTCTATCCCCCGGGATACAGCATCCACGAAGTGGGCACGGCGCGCATGGGCAACAACCCGAAGACAAGCGTGCTCAACAAGTGGAACCAGAGCCACGATATTAAGAACCTGTTCGTCGTCGATGGCGCCAGCTTTGTTACCTGCGGCTGGCAAAATCCGACAATGACGATTCTCGCGCTTTCAATGCGGGCTTCGGAGTATCTGTCCGATGAGATGAAGAAGGGGAACGTTTAGAGACCCTCTATACACCCACCGGCGCCAGCAGGCCCGTGCCAGCCAGAGTGGCGGCGCGGTCCAGCCCATCCAGAAAGCGATTCGCCAGACCGGGAATACTCCTGGCGTGCCAGAGTAGTTCCGCGTTGGTCCAGGCGATCTCTCTCGCGGCGAGGATGCCAAAGCCACCGGCCAGATCTTCCACGCGGCCAATACACGGAAGAGAGTTTCCCAGCAGCCCTACCATAAGCTGGCGCTTCGTGGCGTCGATCATGCTATCCAGAATCTGGTTTACCTGCGTATAGTCGCGATATTCCGGTGAACGATGGACAGGGACGATGCCGAACTCCGCGCAGGTTTCCACGACCGCGACCGAGAGATCGTGGTCGATGTGCGCATTCATGCCGGCGAAAGCGAATTGAATACGCGCCAGGCGGGCATCAGAACGAGCGCCATACATGACCTGCCAGCATCCTGGGGCAGTCTGACCTGGAGTGAGCGAGGCGCGCAGAGCATTCAGGTACAGCCTGGCGAAAAGCACATCGAGCCTCGCCAGCCATGCGGTGTTGTTCCAGTGCAGGCCGCTGATGCTCTGGTCCACAGCTCTGGTGACATTGAGGTAGAGCTGGTTAAACCACTTCAGGCCGTCGGACTCGGGCAACGCCCGGTCGATTGCCTCGAAAGCCGCAATGACACCCGGTATCGTGTTAAGAGGATTTGAGGCGATTTGTACAAGCTGTGCGTCCACAAGCGCTTCGGCTGGCGACATAATCCGGCATCGTAGCACAATGGAGTTTGATGAATCCGGAGCTTGTCGTTCCTGAACTGAATGCTGATGGAACGGAGTTCGATCAGGCGATCGAAGCCATACCGAACAAGCCTGCTGTGTTTCTGGTCTGGCCTCGTGAGGGGAAGCCCTGGCTGGCGCGCACGAACGTTTTGCGTCGCCGGTTGCAGCGGCTGCTGGGCACCCGGACGAGCACTGATGACAAGCCCTCGCGAATGCTGAATCTGCGCGGCACGGCCACGCGGGTCGAGTACCGGTTCACAGGATCCCGACTGGAATCCCAGTTTGTTTTATGGGATCTGGCGCGGCATCATTTGGGACCGGACTATCGCCAGGAGATCCGGCTGCGGCTGCCGCCATATGTGAAGCTGGTATTGACGAACCGGTTTCCACGCACGTATGTGACGACCCGGATCGGGCGTACAGAAGCCGTTTACTTTGGGCCCTTCCGCAACCGCTCGACCGCAGTGATGTTCGATTCGGAGTTTCTGGATCTGTTCCAGCTGCGTCGCTGCCAGGAGGATCTGGTGCCTTCGCCCGAGCACCCCGGTTGCATGTACGGCGAGATGGGCCGGTGTCTCCG
>JAUZEU010000720.1 GCA_030838885.1 Bryobacterales bacterium
TGTCTGGGGGGCAAGGATTTGACTGCGAGGGCGATTACGACGGCGTTGTCGCCTGCGAGCAGAACGTCTATCAGGACAACGGAGAGGACGTCGAAGAAGAAGGTGTTACTGGGTGGGCCCATGTTGAGGGTGAAATGCCACGATATCAGGCGGGGATATTCTGCTGAGAAAGAGCGGGCGGCCGGAGGTCCCTCTCGGGTACGGCCTCGGGTTGCCTCGCGAAATATTTTGCGAACGACGTGACCATGTCTGCGTGAGAACGGGAAAACTGTGGCGCAGGTTGGTGCTATGGGTGGTCGGAGCCTTTGAGGCGGAACATGACTCTCACTTCTTTTCGCCAGGTGGCGGCGAGGCCCACGCGTGCGATCTCGATTTGGGGAGAGAGGTAGCCGAGGATCGCTTCGCTTGTGGAATGGAATTCGAGTGCCGGGGCCACGAGGAGAATTCTCGGGGATTCCTTTCGCAGCGGCACGCCGCTGAAATAGCCGAGTCTTTGGAAGTCGTCCGCCCAGAGGTGTTTGCGCACGCGGAGCCAGTAGTCGAGGGCCTGAAACGGGAGCTGCAGATCGGCGGTGGCTTTGAGTTCGATGACGACAAGGCGCCCCGTGTGGTCGACGCCGAGAAGGTCTATGATGCCGCGATCCAGGGCTCCGAAGACGGGCACCTGGCCATAAATGGGTCGGGGTAAGAGGGAGGCGTCGACAGCCTGCGGGTTCGCCCGGACCTGCGATTCCAGCCAGCCTTCGGGGCACTGGGTGTAGAGCGGGTGAAGGCCGTCCTCGTTTTCGCCGCAGCGCACACGGGCGACTTCGGCAGCCATGGCGGCGATCGTTTCCATATTGCAGCGCTTGCGACGGCCGATGCCGCAGAAGAGTTTTCCCTGGCTCCATCGCGCGAATTCGAGGCCGCGCACCTGAAGACTGATGGACCCGTCGCTTTGGTGCACGAGGTCGAGGCCGGGCAGATTCGGTAAGTCCGGCGGTTCCGAGTTGGGTAGCACAGGGCGGCGGCAGGGTGGCAGGGTCGAGTCAAGGTTGCCTGCGTCTTCGAAGTCCACGGAGCCAGTGCGGTCCTTGTCATCAAAGATATGGAGGTTGCACCCGACTTTCGCCGGGTCAAGCAGACCGGCCCGGAACACCACTTCGCGCTCGCGCGAGGCCGGGACGAAAAAGCGAAGCCATTGGACGGTCAGGGAGTTCTCGCGCCGGCGGAGATAGTCGAGCCAGATCAGGCCGAAGGCCACGATGCCGCGACAATCGATTCCTGGCGGAGCACCCATTACAGCCATGCCGGTGGCGCCCACGCGGAGGAAAGCGCGGACGAAGGTGGGCGAAAGACTCTGCTCCAGATTCGTCTCGGTGGTGATTTCTTCAATGCGCCACTCGGGGAATTCACGGGAGAGCATGAGCCGGAAGCGGTCGCGGAAGGCGAGGCGGGAAGTTTTCCGTTCCAGTTCCTGGCCAAGCGGGGCGGCGAGGTCGGCGATCTGCAACTCGCCTTCGAGTTTGGGAAACCGCTCGGTGACGAGCGACAGGCGGTCGCGCTTTTGCTCTTTGAGCGAGACCACTTTCCGGACCAGGTTGCGTTGCGCGTCCCACGCCTGGAGCAGTAGGCGGCCATTCCATTCAGAAACGGTCCACTGGTCAGGGATCAGGCGGAGGGGCTCTTCGCCGGGGTCGAGCAGCGCGGGTTGCGCCGCTGCGGCTACGAAGCGTTCAACGACGCCGCGCAGTTCAGCGCAAGAGTGCATGCGCCCCGAGCTTAACAGGATACGGATGGGTTTTCTATACCACCTTGGAAGCGAAGTTATACACGGCGGGCGGTGAAATCGGCCTTCCCGTATTCACCCAACTGCACTGTGCCATGGATAGAGTCGCCCTCGGCTATACCGGTGAAGGCGTAGGAAAGGGAGGTGCCCTGGATCCGCTGGGAACTGCGAACGGTGACGGTTTTGCCTTCCACCGTGCCGCTGGCGGAGCCGTCGATGGTTTCTCCCCTGTGCGTGCCGGTGAGGTTGGCTTCGTTTTGCTGAAGCGTGAGTTCATGGCGGGCGGAGCCGGAGAGGAACTTGAGATCCACGGTCCAGGTGCCTGAGACGTCGACGCCCGGCGTCTGAATTTCAGGCGTCGGGAACTTCGGCGGGTTCGCCAGGATCCGGTGGATGGCTTCGGCAGCAATTTTGTAATCGCCGGGCTGCATCATGTAGGGCATGATGCGGAGCGTGCTCGGGCGTGCAAGATCGCGCCGGGTGCCGCCAGACCCAGCCACTACGATCCGGGGCGTGCCGTTCAAAAGGAGCGTTTCGACCTCAGTGCCGGTGATTCCCACCGTGCGGGCATCCCAGCTCAACTGAAGAACGGGGGCATGGTTCGAGAGATCCTGCGGCTGGTGGATTTCTTTGGAAACACCGGGGACTTTCATAGCTGCCTGCGAGATGTGGTCGAGCCAGGACTCCCACTCGCGCCACTCCGCCGCGTGGTCGCGCTTCACCCACATTTCGACGGCGGCCAGCATTCCCATCACTTCTTCCTTGCCCACCTTCATCGAGCGGCCAAAAGCAT
>JAUZEU010000515.1 GCA_030838885.1 Bryobacterales bacterium
GCACCGGCCAGCCCAACAGAAGGCCCGCAATAAATCCCGGGGTAAAATTCAGCGCGAAATCTACACAGCCTGCGGGCAGCCCTTGGCGAAGGTTGTCGTGCAGTTGCTCCCCCGTGTACTCCAGGCCCAGCATGAACAGCAGCAACAGTACCCCAATCTCACCGCCTATGTGGATGAACTCTTCACTCAGCCCGAGTGGAAGCAATCCGCCATTTCCAAATGCAAGGCCGGCAATGAGATACAGCGGAATGGCCGAGAAGCCCCACCCGCTGGCGAGCCGCGCAAGCAAAGCCAAACCCACCACGGTTGCGCCGAGTTCGATGAATAAAGCGGAGAGGTCAGTTGCGGCCTGTGCATCCATAACGCTGGCTCTACTCGCGCTTGAGTGCCCGCATCAGCCGCAGCCCCGACCACATCACGATGGTGAAGAAGAGGGCGAAGCTGATCAGGATCACGGTAAGCCGCTTGCGCGCCGGCAGTTCCCGCGCGACAACACTCGCGTTCGGGTTCAGGTCGGTACTGAGTTCCAGAGAGATAACAGCGGGCGGCGAATCAGCGGAGTTCTTCACCACCACGGCGTACTGGCCCGGGCGGTCGATCATGCGCCGGAATGCACCGGAGCGTGCATTCGGTGAGACCGCGAGCGTCTCATGATCTCTGCCCCGGTTAAACAGCCGGAACTCACTCATCGGCAGCAGTTCCACATGCACGCCGGGCCCGCCCTGCAGGACTTCGAACCGGCAATCCACCTCGGTGGGAACCTGCTTCACGGTGAACGGAACCCAGCGATAGTCGCCGGACTCCAGCCGGAAGGCCTGGGGTGGAGTTTGCGACGACTGAACCGGAACAACGCCCAGCAGCACCGCAGCGGCAAACAACATCATTGCTGATACACGACCTTCCCGCCCACTACGGTCATGGTGACTTTGGTCTTCCAGATGTTGTCCGCGGGCATAGTCATTATGTCGTCGGACAGCATAATGAAGTCGGCCAGTTTGCCTGCTTCGAGCGAGCCTTTCCGGTTCTCTTCGAAAGCGGCGTAAGCGCCTTCAATGGTCCAGCTGCGCAGGGCTTCCTCACGAGAGAGCCGCTGTTCCGGAAACCAGCCACCCGCGGGCTGCCCGCTCTTATCCTGTCTGGTGATGGCCGCGTAGAGTCCCCACATTGGATTGGGACTTTCCACGGGAAAATCCGAGCCGTTCGGCAGGTGTACGCCCAGTTTCAGGAACGTCTGCCAGGCGTAAGCGCCCTTGATTCGTTCCGAGCCAACGCGCGTTTGAGCCCAAGGCATATCGCTGGTGGCATGAGTCGCCTGCATGGACGCGAGCACGGAGTAGCGCTTGAATTTCGCGAAGTCTTCGGGCGCCACAATCTGGGCGTGTTCAATGCGAAAACGTTTGTCGTTCGGCCCTTTCAGCACATCGCCATACGCATCCATCGCAGCGCGGTTGGCAGCGTCGCCAATCGCATGGGTGTTCACCTGAAAGCCTCGTGGAACGGCCCTTTCGGCGATGGCGCGGATAGTCTCGCGGCTGGTGATCAGCAGGCCGCGATTCGCTGGCTCGTCTGAGTAAGGCTCGATCATCGCCGCACCCCGTGAGCCCAGCGCGCCATCCGCCACCAGCTTAATACTCCGTACAGTCAAGTAGTCACCAATCTCCGGGCCCTTCGTGAGCCATGAATCGAGCAACGGTCCGGCGCCGCCAATCATCACGTAGGAACGAATGGGCATCTGCCCCTTCTGCAGCAGCGCATGATAGGCATCGATTGCACTCGCGCCGGCTCCCGCATCGTGTACTGTCGTGATGCCCAGCCGCGCGCATTGCTCCAGAGCCTGCCGGATCCGATGTTCCACCTGCTCCTGCGTGGGGGCGGGTATTTTCTTTTCGACCAGACCGCGTGCACGATCGATAAGAACTCCGGTCGGTTTACCCGATGGATCACGCAGGATTTTGCCGCCTGCGGGATCCTGAGTGGCCGCGTTCAGGTCAGCCATCTCCATCGCCTTCCGGTTCACCCAGATCGCATGCCCATCCACGCGGGTCAGCGCTACAGGATTATCCGGCGCGGCGGCGGACAGCGATTCCGAGGTGGGAAACTGCCTGGAAGGCCATAGGTTCTGATCCCATGCGCGGCCCAGAATCCACTCGCCGGGCCTGGCAGTTTTGGCGGCGGTGCGTACGCGATCGGCGATCTCCTGTTCGGACGCCACGCCACGGAAATCCAGATCATCCAGGAACGTGCCCAGGCCTTCCACATGGCCATGCGAGTCAATCAGGCCGGGGATGATAGCTGCGCCATGCGCGTCAATCACTTTCGTTGCAGGGCCGATCTGACGGGAAATATCGTCGCCCATGGCGGCCACCAAACCCTGGCGAACGGCCATCGCAGAAGCGCGGGGTTGCTTCGGATTCACCGTATAAATGCGGGCGTTAATCACGGCAACATCGGCAGTCTGAGCGTACGCGGCCATCGCAATTCCGGCGGCGGCAACGAGTCTGAGAAGGCGCATAGAAGGTTGTAATGTATTATCGCGTGTTGAACTTATGAGAACACTTGTAACGGGCGCGCAGGGCTGTATTGGGTCATGGGTGGTGAGGCGGCTGATCGAACAGGGACATGAAGTGGTCACGTTCGATGTGAACGAATCCCTGGCGCGGCTGGAAATGATTTCAAGCCCGGAAATTGTGGCGAAGGCCGACCGCCGGGTGGGGCGTATTGAAGAGACGGAAACGGTCAAAAAGCTGATACGGGACGAAGAGATCACGCATATTGTTCATTTGGCGGCCGTGCTGATGCCCTTTTGCCAGAAAAACCCGGTTCAGGGCGGTCTGATCAACGTTATTGGCACGCTGAACATTTTCGAAGCCGCGCGCGACCTGGGTAAGCAGACTCGCATTGTGTACGCCAGTTCGTCTGCCGTTTGGGGCCCCACCGATGAGTACGGCGAAGGGCCTTTGACCGAGGATCTGCCGCTCAAGCCGGCCACGCACTACGGAGTTTTCAAAGCCGCCAACGAAGGCAATGCGCGCAACTTCTACTCAAGCGACGGGATCTCCAGCATCGGTCTTCGACCCTGGACCGTATTCGGCCCGGGACGCGATGCCGGGCTAACCGCCGACCCCACCCTCGCCATGCGCGCTGTGGCCCGCAAGCAGCCGTTCCAGATGCGCCTGAGCGGCCACATGGATCTGCAGTACGTGCGGGACGTGGCCGATATCTTCATCCAGTGTTTGTTCAGTGAAACTCCAGGTGCGCATGTATTTAACCTTCGCGGCGAAGTTGTCGAAATGGAGCAACTCCGGCGAATGCTGGACGAGATTCGCCCCGGTGCAGCGCAGCTTATCTCAGTCAGCGGGCCGGAAGTGCCGGTGGCCTACCGGATGAGCGACGAAGCTCTGGTCAAAACCGTCGGCGAGATCCCGCGCACCCCTCTCCGCGAGGCGATTGTCGAGACCATCGAAAAATTCGAACAGCTCGGCTAACCGAAGCAAGCGAACACATCCTGATTCACTTCCGCTGGTCTACCATGGGACCGTGACGACGCCAACTACACTGGTTTCGGTCGACGAGTATCTCAGCACCAGTTACCGTCCCGACGTTGACTACGTAGACGGCCACCTCGAGGAGCGGCACGGGGGCGAAAAGAGTCATGGCCAGATGGTGGGCAAACTGTGGCTGCTGCTGCGCCAGATGCCTGGTGTTTTCGCTTTTATGGAAACCAGAACTCAGGTATTGCCCGACCGTTACAGGGTTCCGGACGTCTGCGCCTATCTGGACCAGGAGCCGGACCAGCAGGTGTTCACAACACCGCCTTACCTTTGCATCGAGGTTCTGTCCCCCACGGATCGGATGAGTCGGGCATTGAGAGTGACTCAGGACTATCTTCAAATGGGAGTAAATAAAGTCTGGATTGTCGATCCGCTGGACGAGGCTGTGTATGTCTGGGATCAGGCGGGGCGGTTCTATATGGTCACCGGCGAGATCGGCACCACAGATGGCCGGGGAGTGATCCCTCTCGGGACGACCTTTGGCGGAAGACAGTAGGTTCGACCCGCGGACAGATCACCAGGCTCGCCCGCCAGGTTGGTTTTCCGGTCTTCCTGAGTGCCATTTTCGGCTTTCGGGACCAGGGTACGCGATAATCGGAGCAATCCGATGTCCCGAATTGTCTTTCGCGTTTTGGTTGGCGTGACCTTAGTGGTAATGTTCCTGGCACGCAGGTCGGGAGGCAAAATGAATCCGTTCATTTTCCTGCCCTTTTATTACTGGTTTATGGCCTCTGTTTTCGTCTTTGCGGCCTTTGGCGTAATCGCCGCAGTGAGGGCCTGGCGCGACCCTGACAACCGCCGCGCCTACCTCTTCGACATCCTGCTGGCAGCTAGCTGGGTTCCGTATTGGTTTGGGAACCTGCGCTAGCCTTCGCGAGCCATATCCTGCATACAGCGCGCAATCAGGGCCGTCCAGCCGGTCTGATGCTCAGCGCCGCATCCACGGCCCGTGTCGGCGTGGAAATATTCGTTAAAGCAGTTCAGGCCCTGCCAGTGTGGGTCTTTCCATATCTCGCGGCCGCCCTGCCACGGCGCCCGGCCTTCCGCATCCGGCAGGAACAGGCTGCAGAGCCGGCGATTGATTTCGTGCGCCACTTCGCGCAGCGTTTTCATCTGGCCTGACCCGACCGGACACTCCACCTTGAACTCGTCCCCGTAGAAGTGGTGATAGCGTTCCAGCGCTTCCAAAAGGATATAGTTCACCGGAAACCAGACAGGTCCCCGCCAGTTCGAATTCCCGCCGAAGATACCAGTGGTCGATTCGCCCGGATCGTAGTGGACAGTGCGGGTTTGTCCATCCACCTTCAGCACATAAGGATCCTTGGCATAAATGGCCGAAAGCGAACGAATCCCGAACGGCGACAGAAATTCGCGTTCGTCGAGAAGACGCGCCAGAACCCGCACCAGACGGTCTTTCGACGGAATAGCCAGTAGCCGGTTTCGGCTCGAATTGTGGCCGCTCGGATCCAGAAGAGAGATGTGCTGATAGAGATCGCCGCGATTGCGCAGGAACCACGTCAGGCGCTTGCGAAAACCCGGAAGACGCTCGATGGTGTCTTCATGTAGTATCGACACCGCGAACAGCGGAATCAGCCCCACCATAGACCGCAACTTCAGCGGTGTGGTCACTCCGCACGTGCGCACCTGGTCGTAATAAAAGCCGTCCTGCTCATCCCACAGACCGTTGCCGCCTAAGGTATTCATAGCGTCCGCAATGGCGACGAAGTGCTCGAAGAACTTGGATGCGATGTCTTCGTACACCGGGTCTTCAGCCGCGAGTTCCTGAGCCATGGCAAGCATGGTGAGGCAGTAGAATGCCATCCACGCGGAGCCATCGGCCTGTTCCAGAACTCCCCCATCCGGCAGCGCCTGCGAGCGATCGAAAACGCCGATGTTGTCCAGACCCAGAAAGCCTCCTGAAAACACCTGCTTGCCGCCCACATCTTTACGGTTCACCCACCACGTGAAATTGAGCAGCAGTTTCTGGAAAACACGTTCCAGAAAAGCGCGGTCGCGCTGACCGTGGGGCGCGGCAATTTTATAGACACGCCATGCAGCCCAGGCATGCACCGGAGGGTTGACATCGCCGAAAGCAAACTCGTACGCGGGAACCTGCCCGTTCGGGTGCATGTACCATTCGCGCAACAGAAGAATGAGTTGTTCCTTGGCGAAATGCGGGTCAATGTCGGCAATCGCCACCATGTGGAACGCAAGGTCCCAGGAGGCGTACCAGGGGAACTCCCAGTTATCCGGCATGGAAACGACGTCGCGGTTGTAGAGATGCATCCACTCGGAGTTCCGGCCATCCCGGCGCGCTTGCGGAGGCGGCGGCATCGCCGGGTCTCCATCAAGCCATTCCAGAACGCCAAAATGATAAAACTGCTTCGACCAAAGCAGACTGCCGTAAGCCTGACGGGAGATCTTCACCTCCGAGGGCCCCTGGTTTCCGCCACATCCCGCGGACCCGTAGAACAGGTCGGCTTCCTGGATACGCTGGACAAACACAGCGTCGAAATCGGGCGGTTCACTCACGCTGTCCGCGCTCAGGCGGAAGCGGAATTCGCGGCCCTCTCCGGCGGGGATTTCCAGCCGGTAATAGGCAGCCGTTTTGGTGCCAAATCCCTCAGGATTGACAGCCCCGTGTTCGCCATGGATCACATAACGATGAAACGCATCCTTCACATAAGGGCCGGCGTTCTCGGTGCCGA
>JAUZEU010000747.1 GCA_030838885.1 Bryobacterales bacterium
GCCGAGTCGGCGAGCGAGCTCGTCGGCAGCGACCAGAGCTGCCGCTCGTCGCTCGCGTTCGTCTGTGGACAGACGCAGCAGTTGCAGCAGGGCGCTCCGTGTTTGCCTTTCCGCCTGCGCCCGCTGGAGCTCCGTTTGCTGACGTGGAGTGGCCGCGGCGAAGAACATTCCGGGGAGTTGCCGCTCGAGGTCCTGGACGAGGGCCGAATGCGAGAGGGATATCGAAGATTCGTCGAGAGCGTGACTTTGCCTTCGCTGCTCCAGGATCTCCTCACGAACTGCGATCAGAACCACGCCCAGCCGGACACCTGCAGGCTGGACGTGATTGCGATTGTGATGGAGAAAGATCGCGAGGTTTCCGTGACGCCAGAAGAGGCCGGGTTCTGGCCGACCGGCGCCTATCTCATAGAGATTCTGAGGCACGGCACCAGCCCCGTACACCTTCGTGAGCCGGCGCATCAGCAATTGTTCAACCTCGGCGCTCAATTCAGGATATGGGTTGACAGGCCGGAAATCGGCGCGCATCAGCCGGACTTTGGGAGCGGTGTGATCGATCGGATAATAGAAGGATTCGGCGATAACTTCTTCTTCGGTGCTGGCGCAATAATACGCATGATCATATAACCCGCCGCGAAGACTCTGGTGAGGTGCAACCGCCGCACATGCACCGGATTTCGCCGTATAATCCCGCTGCCACTTTACGCGCTGGAGCCGTGACCACATTCCAGCTGCGATCTTTTCTGCCGGGCTGCTCGGAGAACCGGTTGTAAGCGAGATCGATACGGGAGGTCCGGACTGGCCTTTGTAACGTACGCGGACGCTCGTCTCACCCTCGGTTCGGACTGTCTGCGGCACCTTGAAGTTGATCTGGCCGGCTGAGACATACAACAGGCCCGCCGCAATTCCTCCCACCTCAACGTCGGTGTCACATACCTTATCCGGGAATACCTGCGTCTCGATCGTGGTCTGATAGGGACGGAGGGGGTTCGGTATGTCGCGCAGGTTCGGGTCAGGAGATCCCTGACATGGCTGTATTGGCCCGAGATGTGAACCATAGATGGAGGCCACCCGACCCGGCGCTAACGGACCCGGTCCTGTAGCGCCGCTTGGCACTATGCTCGCCGAGGAGTACATCGGCCCCTGCACTCCCGAGTTCCTGACCTCGGGCTTACCGGCTGGTGTGGTACCGGGACTTTTTGAACATGAGAGGTTCAGGCCAATAGCAGCGACCAGCGCGCAGACGGATTTTCGCCCCATGTATCTACATTGACACCTTTGAGCCGCCCCAGGTTCCCTGCCTTCATCGCTGACGATAACCCAAGGAAGCCTACGCCCATGAGCGGCTCCTGGCTGTGACTATGGCCTTTACCCAGCCATGACGCCGACGTTTCCTAAATGCTTACCGGGAGAAATATCCGCGAAATGACGCTGGCACAGAAGGTGATCCCTGGTTGTGGCTCTGTCGTGCTTGCAATGGCCGTCTCAGTCCCACCATCCATTATCTTCTGTGGTCCACTGGGCGAGGAGAGCGTTGTGTACACGCCACTTTTGTCCCCCATTTCGCCACCTCCCTGTGGCGAGAATGCAGGGTGGTCGCGGGAATTCGCTACCGTTGAATTCAGTGCGGCATGCCTGCTCATTCTGACGGCTACCGGGATCCGGCTTTACGTCGCACGAGTTCAGACACACAGGCCACCATTCTTAAGCATCCGCTGACGTAGCAGGTCGGCACAGCGGGCCTGACCGGACGGGGCCAGTTTCCCGCCACCGGAGCCCCCCGAAACATGAGGCGGCACAGTGACGTCGCCATGTCACGTCGCTGAGGACGTATCCTCTTAACTATGAAGCTATCCCTCAGCGCAGGTGCTCGCCCGCTTGTGCTCGGCCTTTCAGTTTCTATTGGCATCGTGATAGTCGCGGCAGCGGGCCAGATCGCTACCTCGCCGGCGCTTCCGATTTTCCTCTTCCCTGAACTGCCCTCGGGGGTAGCAGCCGACCTTCGAAGCCGGGGTTGCGGGATTGCCCGCGAATACACGATGCGCAACCACAAGAACGTTCTACGCGGTGACTTTACTGGCGACCATTACGAAGACTGGGCAGTTCTATGCATTGCCGGACAACAGGCTTACGTCCTGGTATACGCGAGGGGCCGCGCTCCTGCTGCCGTGCTTTCAACGGCGCCGCTTACGATTCCGCAATCGGCAGAAGCTGGCAACTCCATCAGGATTGTGGATCGCACGTATGTTGCTGACCATAACCGCTCAGCGGATCTTCAGAGCCTCCGCAAAGACGCACATTGTGTAGAGGATGCCATTGGCATGGGTTCATCAATCTACTGCTCCGTGGATAGTCAGTGGATCAGGTATGCAGGAGCGGATTAATTCGTAGCCGTCAGTTCGCCGAAATCATACGAAGGCAACAGGTGATCCAGGCAACTGACTCGGCAGCGAGGCGACATCGGAACGTTGCGAGGACGGGTGAAATGCAGAAGAAAGATCGCTGACCGCGGGATCCAGCCTGCAAATCCCGCCCTGCCCCCTTGCATTCCGGGTTATTCGTGGAAGGATCAGGTATGCTTTGCCTGATTATCCGGTTTATGGTGGTTATCGCAGTGGCAAGTGGCTCAGTTTGGAGAGGGAATTGTTTGTAATTGAGCGCGCAATCTGCGATGTAACTAAAGTCTGGCGGATGCGTCGGTTCAGTTCGGTTCCAGGGAAGGAAGCGAGAAAATTGAGATCTTTGCAAAAGGTCGCTTTTGTGGTGCTCGTCTGTACGCTCGCGGCAGCCGCTGCCGCTGCGCAGGACACCAGTGCGGGTTCGAAATACTTTGTCGCTGCCCAAAATGCACTGAAAAACGGGGCGGAGGCCGACGCCGCGTCTTCCGCTGAAAAGGGATGGTCTGCCGTGCTCGCTGCCGGTCCGGCCAGACCCGGTTTTATCGAAGCCGCACACGATGCATCGAATATTTTCCTCACGCTGGGGCGGGCGCTTCGGGCCGGGGCCGTTTACAAAGAAGCGAAAGCGCAGTGTGCCACTGCTTCGCTACAACCCGCCAAGCTTCGCTTGCAGTACATGCACGCAGACCATCTGATCCGGAAATCGGAGTATGTCAATGCTGAAAGCATTCTACGAGACGCCATCTCGACAGAAGATCGCTCGCCACAGAAGAGTACGCTGTACGTCGCGTTCCTTCAAACCCTGGCGTTCGTTTGTGAACAGCAGGGATCCGGACAGCGCGGAATCCTTGTACCGAATGACAATCGGCTATCCATCGCCCGATCTTTCTGCGGTGAAGATGATTCAAACGCTTTTTTTCGGTAAGCAGCCCCGTCCATTCGTAGGTGAGCCGGGTTCTTCCATGGCCGCCTTCTACACCAATCATGGCCGATTCAAAGAAGCCGAAGCAATCTATCGCGAGCGGCTTGCCCAACAGTCTCTTAACACTGAAGAGCGCCTCAGCGCGATGACACAACTTGTTGGTTTCCTCAGCGCGCATGGTGATAAGGCCGGCGCCATCGCTCTCCAGGAACAACTCATCACGCTTCGGGGAGAGCAGCCCATGACGACGCCGGAGTTGCGGGATCGGCTTGCACAGGAGCGTTACGTGCTCGCAAATCTCAAGGTCGATGCGGGGCAAAGCGACGATGCCAGAACGCTCCTTGCATCGGATCTCCAGCAAGCCGAGGCGCAACACGGCAGGAACAGCCCGGAATACGGAGAGGCACTGAATTATTTCTTTGAGAACAGCTTCTATGCCAAAGATTTGGACCTCGCGGAAAAGCTGGCGAGGGAAGAAATTGAACGGGCAGAGGCATCCGACGCCTCCGAACGGGTCGGGCTTGTTGCGGCTATATTCCGATTATCAGACGTACTGAGGGAGCAGGGGAAGATCGGGGAATCTGACGACCTGAGAAAGCGCGGCATTGACATGAATCGCGCAGCGTTCCCGCAAGCACCATCAACCGCACAGTTTGCCGTCGCCGAGAAGCTGGTTGCAGAAGGAAAGCCCCGTGAAGCCGTTTGGCTGGCGCGACAAATTTCCGAAAGTCCGGCCCAATCCGACAGGCAAGACGAACAGTTCGGCTTTCATCATCTGGCGCAGTCCCTGGCCAGCGAACAGAAGGCCGATGCGGCCGAAGTGGCATCGATCGCGTTGTCGGCCGGCGAGCGCAGAATGAAAGACAGCCCACGTCTTGTCCGCCACCTGACCGATTGGGCAAATTTCTATCGTGGAATGTTGGGGCAAAAGGATCGCGCCGGCGATCTTCTGACGCGCGCGGAAGCTATCGTGCGAGCCTGCTGTGGAATTGTGTCTCTGGAAATGCAACCAGTGCTGCAGGAACGCGCGTGGCTGGAAGACTCGATAGCCGGGCCGGCCGCCAGCATTCCGTACCTCGAACAAATGCGGACGCTCCAAATCTCACTTTATGGAGCGCGAAGCCAGGCGGTCGAGCAGACAAATCGTGAACTCGCCAAAGCGAACGCGAGGCTCGGCCGCTGAAAATAATCGCGAATTGGCAGGAGGCATCGCGGTCTGGATGGTTTTCAGTATGAGCGGTCTGCAACAAAACCGGCAATTACTCCCTCTGCCGGCCAGCGTAGTTTAGTAACCGCCCTCAACGATGGTCTATGTAATCGGCCGTTCTCCGGAAACGCTGTATCACATTGGCTGTCTGATTGACCAGGCCTATATTGCTTCGCTCAATTCGCCAAACCGGCGATGGGAATCGAGCCGATACATCGAGCCTTTTGCGCCGGATATGATCTTACATTCCGGTCTTATTGCTATCATTAAACGGCACGTGCACCCACCTCCATGTTGTTGCTTTTCGCATTTTCTTCCGGGACTTTGTCGCACCCTGCCCCGCTAAAACACCACTTTCCATGCAGGCATCTCTCATTATCGAGAAATTAGCAGACAAACTTGATCAGGCCGAGTTCGACGCCGCTGCGCGCAGCTTTCGGCGGATTCAGTTGAAGCGGTGGCGTGACCATCTTCCAAATCCCAACTTTCTGCCCTGGTTCGTTATAGCTCTCTATGCAATGTTAGCTGTCGGAGTGTGTCTCTTCTGCACGTGGTCGACGCCATCGTTCTCCTTCGACAGCGACGACGTCATGAATCTCCATGAGAGCTTTACCGTGAAACCCGCCGACCTTGTTCGCGCAATCATGCTGCCGTTCACCACGTTCAACCGCCCAACTGGTGCTCTGTATTACCGACTTTGCTTTGACATTTTCGGCTGGGAACCCGCTGCATTTCGCACCGTTACGTATCTCATGATGGTTGCCAATCTCGGGCTCGTGTGGCTCCTGTCGCGAAGGCTCACAGGGTCCATGGAAATGGGCGCCGCGGCTGCATTACTCTACAGCTTCCACGGGCGCCTGCGCCCACTTTACTCAAGCAACGGTACGGTCTGCGCGTTGTTTGTGCTACTCACGCTCTTGTACTACATACGGGTGCGTCAGGATGGTCTCAACTGGACCTGGTGGCGCAGAGGTATTGTGCTTGCGCTCTACATGGCGGCTCTGAACGCTAAAGAAATGGCGGCGATACTGCCGGCCCTGCTTCTCATCCTGGAATGGCTTTACTACCCGGCACGCAACTTTCGATCACAATGTGGGAACTGGTGGTTTGCGGTGGCA
>JAUZEU010000793.1 GCA_030838885.1 Bryobacterales bacterium
CAGCTGAACTCAGTCCGCAGAACGACGGGTCCACAGCGACAGGGGGCAAATCGATACCTCCGATGATCACGCGAGCGCTGTTCGTTGTCGCCAAAGCACCCGAGAATGCGTGACCCGCTGGAACATCGGGGAAAGTTGGCCCGAACCCAACCCCGAACAAGGTCACCAGGTCGCCCGCTCGCGCAGCAACAGTAGGATAACCGAGGGAATTGCCCTTCGGACCAAGCAGGTCATAAGTGCCACCGCCATAAGCCCCCGAACCGTCCGCTCGCAGAATTATGCCCGCCACGTGCTTTGCATCGAGCAAACTGAAAGAGGGTGCGATACGGGCCAGCGCCACTGTTGAATTGACGATCCCCTGTGGAGTCGTCACTACAACCGGCACCGCACCGTTAGTGGCGTCGTCCGGTACCTGAAGGTTGATCTGGCCGGGGCTGACAAACCACAGGTAGGCAGCTTTGCCGTTGATGGTCACAGTCGTGCCGTTCAGTGAAGTTGGGAAATCGCTGTTCCAGAGGCTTGTTCCCACAGCGAGATTGTCGCCATAGATACTGACCCACGAGCCCGGCTGGATCGTGCTCTTGTTGCTGTAAACGGGAACAATCCCAGCCGGCGAAATGAAGGGTTTCTTTAGCGGGCTGGTACTGCCGAACTCCATGCCTCTCACGATGGGCAAACCCGCGGCCTGGATGATAAACGAATTGATTGGTCCCGAAGAGGTAAAGCCTGCGAATGCTCGTGAAGTTCCGAAGTTCTGGAGTAATGGCGCGTTTGGGACGTTGAAGGTTTGGCCGCCTGGAAATCGCACGCTAATCCCCATCGGCGGCCAGAAACTTCCCAGGTCCAATCCGAACGACGTAATGCCGCCGGGCAGGTTGACGGTGATCCCGGAACCGGGCCATCCACATGGCACGTGAGGCGGGGGGCTTCCCAGATCGCTATCGGGCGATCCAAACATAATGTTCGAAGTCCCAGTGCGAATGTACAGATAGCTGGAATCAGTCACGTACGGCCCGGCGCGGAACGTCACACCGTTAACAGTGATTCCGAAGGGATACCCTTGATCGATATTTTGAGCATTTCCTCCGAGACCGGCAAAGCTGATTGAGGTCAAGGCAGCCGAAGAATTCTCCCATGTAGCCCGATCGCTATAGAACCTGATGTCCGTTGCCTGAAAACCAGTAAGAGCCCAGCAGCAAGCCGAACTGGTTATTGCGAACCGGATGACTGATCGCTCGAACGCCGATGTGAATCTTGGGCCACCATGCATAGTAGGTATGCTCTCATGACGCCATCAAGACTCAGTTAATCGCGCCGTTCCATTGCCTTGATCAGAGTCGGGCTGGCCCATTACGATGCGCGGTCTGGCCCACCCTAAGCTGCTGATCTCAGGCAGATCCTCCATGGAGACTCAGTCCAACTCCTTTCCTAATTACCCGAAAGTCCTTTGTTAGACGTATGAAAGGCGGGCCACCTGGTATGTAAAGCCCTAACCGCTGGTATGCCATAAAAGCGGGCCAGAAGTTCTGGGAGCAGAATTTGGTGATACATTGTAGATACGGAGCAACTTGTGATTAAGAAGCTTACGCGCCATGGAAACAGTTTGGCGCTCGTGATTGATCGTCCGATACTGGAACTCCTTAACATCGATCCTGAAACGCCGCTTGATGTCAGCACCGATGGCAAACAGCTGATCATCTCTCCAGTAAAATCTTCAGCGCGGCTGAAGAAATTTGAAGCAGCCCAGGAATGGGCTCATAAACGGTACGGAAAGACATTTAAAAAGCTGGCTGAGTGAGAATCGTTGCAGGACGCCACAGAACCGCTGTTTCTCTCTCTGGACGAAGTTCTGGAGACCCACAGGCAACAGATCGAGCGATATGGCGGATCGCCGGGGCTTCGCGACGCCGCCGGGCTTGAATCGGCTGTTAACACGCCGCAGGCGACATTCGGCGGCGAATTCCTCCACGATTCCATCCCGGCTATGGCCGCGGCATATCTTTTCCATCTGTGCCAGAACCACGCGTTCATAGACGGGAACAGGCGCGTGGGCGCAAATGCGGCGATCACGTTCCTGCTCATGAACGACCGGGAGCCAACTTTCAGCGAGGACGAACTCACAGAGTTGGTGCTTTCGGTCGCCTCGGGCGGATTAAGCAAGTCAGAGTTGACAGAAGCATTTCTGGTGCATTGCAAATTATCCGAAGACGCCTGAAAGATTGCCAGTATTCAATTTGAGTTTCCGGCGCATTTACCAGGCTCAGCAGTGCCCGACCCAGCGGCACCTTACCGAAGCCGGCGCAACTGGCTAAACCGGGCCCGCCAGAGGGTCGCGAACTGACAAAGACATGATTTGGAACGATTGTCGTTCATCCGGCCGGATACGGCGGCATCCGCAGGGATGCGCGTCACGCGATGCTACTGCGGTTCAGCGGCAAACAATGTTGGCACGTTCTCAAATTGGCTGGCAAAGAAACCTTAAAGTGCTTGTATGGCTCGAAAAGCGACCTTCATCATCGAGAAGGACGAACACGGTTATATGCATGGTGCCGGAGCTAACCGGAGCTAAAGGGTTGCCAGTCGCAGGGAGAATCGCTCGAGGCGGTTATGGCGAACATCAGGGAGACCGTTGAGCTTTACCTCGAAACATTACCAGCACACGAGCGAGAGGTACTTCTGAGTCGCGAGATCCTCACAACCACCGTTGAAGTGCATGCCTGAAGATGCCGCGGTTGCCCGAGTCAGATGACGTCCTGCAGTTCCAGGAATAACGGAAATCTGCTGTCGCAGTCGATTGCGCTGCCCGGGGGGAACGAATTCCAGAGCAAGAGAATCAGCCTGGGTCCATTTCAACCGCAGCACAACTCCACCAGCACACCGCGATGTACAATATACATCATGCGGCGGACCCAGTTGTACCTTGACGACAATCTCTGGAACGCTCTTCACACCCGTGCGCGGAGTCAAAAAACTACTATCTCGGAACTCGTGCGGGAGGCGGTTCGTGAGCGTTACCTGGGCAAACGGGACGAGCAGATCAAAGCGATGCAGGAATTTGTCGGGATTCGCAAGGAACGCTCCGGCTCTGTTGACGCAGTGGAATACGTTCGGGGGTTGCGCCGGGGCGACCGCCTCGACCGACTCCACAAACAATGACTGTACTGGTGGATTCCGACATTCTGATCGAGGTTTCCCGCGGCAGAAATGCGGACATTGTTTCCAGATGGACAGATCTGGCTCATTCCGAGGCTGCAGTTCTGTATTCGCCCGTCAGCGTCGCGGAACTGTGGGCCGGCGCCCGGCCAAACGAGCACGAGGCTCTGAACAACCTTTTTCAGGCATTGACAGCTACCCCGATCGACAGAGAAACGGGACGTCAGGCGGGTATCTACCTGCACCGGTACCGGCGCAGCCATGGAGTCGAGATCGCGGATGCGTTGATTGCGGCCAGCGCGGTGGCGCATGGTGCAGAGTTGTGGACGCGGAACCGGAAGCATTACCCGATGAAGGAAGTCACGTTTTTCGATTGAGGCGGCAGATCGGGAGCGGACAACTCCACCGGAGTACTACAGGGGAGTGGCTGGCGGCGGCATTGAGGAATGGAACGGGAGCAGGCGTTAGGGTGCGTACCGGGCGCATATGGCGGAAGAGAATGACTCCGGTACGGGATGAGACTGTTACGATGAACTGGCATGGAATTGGCCATTCGCATCCAGATAAAGGAACTGCCGGAGGGAGTTTTTCCGGCAAGTTCGGATGAACTGTCCGGCCTGGTTGCGCAGGGGCGAAGCCTGGCGGAAACGCTGGAGATCGCACGCGACGTTGAACGGTCCGCCCCGCGGGTTTTCGATACAGGGAGATTGTTCGCAGACTTTAGGGTGCACGGGTTTGAATTTGGTCGCCAGGCGGCTGGCAGCCACGAAATCTGGTTTGATCCGACGACCAACCGATACACGACGGTTCCCAGTCATTCCGGCGCTATGCCCGAAGGCACACTTCGAGCAATTTTGAAGCAGGCGGGTATTGACCCCGACAGCTTCCTGCAGTTCTGAAGGTGAGCGAAACTCATCTTTCTCCCTCATCTTTCTCCCTCATCTTTCCCCCCGTATTCAAGATCAACAGCGGCGAACGACGCGGGCCATTTGGGGCGAGTGGATTCGACTCGTTTAACAGGCGTTTTAACGCGCGGTTGAACATCGGAATCATACCCTGCGTGCTCTGAAGGTCTATGGTTTTGCGGTTCCAGAGTCTGTTGGAACCTGGGATTCCCGCCCTCAAAATGCGATCGCGGACACCGCTCCTGCCCGGAACTCCTGGCGTGGCGATACACCGGGCAGGTGTAAAGAAATCGCTATGGCTTGTAATTGAAAAAATTGCAGAGGAACTCAAGGCAACGGGAGTGATCCTGGACGAAGGGAGCATGTAGTGATCTGTTGGAGACACAGGTGCAGTTGCACGTCAGAAGTAATTCGTCACCGGGAAGACGCGGCCGGGGGTCCGCGTGTCCCAAAGCCAATTACGATCCGAATGTCTTACTGCATTTGCACTGCGTCCAGTATTGGAACTTCCCTATCTACGCATAGACTCACACGCCCGCCTCCATGAGCGGAACCGGCGTAGAATCATGGTCTTCGTGTTCCGGAATTCGAGGTGCATCCGGCTAGTCATGGCAACAATGGTCCATGCAGCACCTGGCCCCTCCAGGTTCTACGACGGCTTGGACAGGCAGTTCATTAATGGAGTTTGGCGTACCGGGAAATCATCCCGGACGGTCAAGGATGTTAATCCCTACACGGGAGAAACCCTGCTGGAGATAGCAGGGGCACGGGCAGAGGATCTCGACGAGGCGTACCTGACCGCATCCAAAGCACAGAAGGCATGGGCGGCGGCACTGCCCTCGCAACGTGCTACGGTGTTGCGCGAAGTGGCGGGCATCATGGAAGCGCGCCGCGAGGAGATCGTCAACTGGCTTGTGCGGGAATCCGGCAGCACGCGCATCAAGGCGCAGCTGGAATGGGAGACGACGCATGCGGTGATGCTGGAATCCGCCGCCATGCCCTACCTTGTGGAAGGCCGCGTCCTGCCCTGCGACGTACCCGGAAAGGAGTGCCGTGTCTACCGCCAGCCGGTGGGCGTGGTGGGCGTGATCAGCCCGTGGAACTGGCCTCTGCATCTGACGGCCCGATCTTTAGGTCCTGCCCTGGCGGTGGGGAACGCCGTGGTCGTGAAGCCATCGAGCGATACGCCCGTGACCGGCGGACTGCTGTTCGCGAAGATGCTGGAAGAGGCCGGGCTGCCGCCG
>JAUZEU010000794.1 GCA_030838885.1 Bryobacterales bacterium
CCATTTCCGTGATCCGCTTCGCCAGCAGCGCTTCCAGATTCTCGAGCGCCTTGCTGAACCCCGCGATACCCTCGCTCAGCTTATCCGACGCCATCCGGTCTGCCGCGTGCATGGCATCGAAGGTCGCACGATCCATATTGATCTTCTGAATATCCATTGAGGCAGCCTTTGCGGGATCCAGCTTCCGGGGCAGTTCGCCGGTTGTGGAATCCAGTTGCGCCAGCAATGCCGGAGAGATAGTCAGCAGATCGCAGCCGGCGAGTTCCGTGATCTCACCCATATTGCGGAAACTGGCGCCCATTACTTCGGTTTTATACCCGAACTTCTTGTAATAGTTGTAAATAGTCTGCACCGATTTCACGCCCGGATCTTCCTGCGGGGAGTAATCCCGGCCCGTGTCCTTCTTGTACCAGTCGAGAATGCGGCCCACAAACGGCGAGATCAGCGTAATGCCGGCCTCCGCGCATGCAATCGCCTGATGCAGTCCGAACAGCAGAGTAAGGTTGCAATGGATGCCGTCCTTTTCAAGAATCTCGCCCGCCCGGATACCTTCCCACGTCGATGCGATCTTGATCAGTACGCGCTCCCTTAAGATGCCCGCAGCTTCATATTGGGCAATGATGGACCGACCCTTGGCTACCGTCGCTTCGGTATCATATGACAACCGCGCATCTACTTCCGTTGAAACACGGTTCGGCACAATCTTAAGGATGCGTTTCCCAAAGGCTACCGCGAGACGCTCAAAAGCGAGGTTCGCTACCTTCGAAGGATCGGCTGAATCCCCCAGTTCCTTGCGCGCCGCGAGCAGCGTCTCATCTACAATGCCCGCGTACTTCGGCATCTCGGCCGCAGCCGTGATGAGGGAGGGGTTGGTGGTGGCGTCCCTCGGTTTGAATTTTTCAATCGCTTCGATATCTCCCGTGTCGGCTACGACAACGGTCATCTCGCGAAGTTGTTCCAACAGCGTACTGGACATTCCTGGATCTCCTTCTTTAATAATCGCTCAGTTGCGCCCCGAATAGGCGGACAATAGACTTCGGACTATTTGATACAATGCGTATCGCCCCGACAGCACTCCTCTTTCTTGTCTGCGCAGCCGCCGCGCAAAAAGCCGGCCCTGCGGATTCCGCCTTTTCGGGTGCTGTTTCGGACCTGAAACAGGGTCACTTTGCCGATGCCGAAGCGGGGTTCCGGAAGGTTACTGACATCGAGCCGGACCATGTTCGTGGCTTTCTGGGCGTAACGCAGGTTTACATGGCACATCAGAAGTCCGATGAAGCGCTTATGTACCTGCGGAAACAGGTGGAAAGACTCCCCGACCGCCTGGATCTTCAGGTGTTGCTCAGTGACACCGAAGTTCGTGCCGGCAACTTAGACGTCTCTCCTTCCATTCTTCAGAACGTCCTGAATCGGCTCGATCCGAAGGCCTCCGCCGAATTGGATATCCCGCGCGGCGCAGCCGGCGGGACTATGTATCGCAGTTCCGCAGCCAATCCCCTTGCCGAATCGCTGCAGGTGCTAACTGGGCGGGACCTTACGCCGAAGGGCGCCGCAGGCATCCATGTAAGACTGGCTGAGCTGTTCCGGCTTAGGAACGATCATGCGTCCGCCATCGCGGAGTGGGAGAAGTCCTCCAGCCTGCTCCCCAGGACGAGCTGGATTCTTGCGAACCTCGCGCTGGAACAGGAATCGGGCGGCAAGCGCCTGGACGCTATGAAATCTTACAGGGAATCTTTGGCGGCATTCCCCGACACGCCCCTGGTGCTTAACAATCTGGCCTTCCTCATAGCCGAAACCGGAGGAGATCTTTTCGAGGCTATGCGTCTGGCCCGCCGCGCCGAAACTCTGGCGCCAGGCTCAGTCGACGTCCTCGATACTCAGGGCTGGATCGCTCTGAAACAGGATTTCCTTGATGATGCGACGGGAACTTTTCAGCGGGTCGTGGAGAAGGCGCCCGGCAATCCCGAATTTCGCAAGCATCTCGCGATGGCGCTCATTAAGCGTAATATACATTCGCCCGCAATCGATGAATTGGTGAAAGCTCTGGACTCCCCACCCGTCCCCGGAGACGAAGGCAAGATCCTTGCGTTGCTCCAAAGCGCCGCGATGAAGCGCCCCTAAAACTTCGACGAGCCAAGCGCGCGCTCATATAGTGTCGCATCCACCAAATCGAAGTTACCGAGACTTCGCGCCGAGTAACCGCAAAACCTCTTGCTCAGCCAATTATTCAGTTCGTCGTCCGGGCCGAGCTTCACCAGAATAAATCGGCCTTCCCGGTCAATCGCCGGAGCCACGCTGGTCGCCAGATACGAAACGCTGGCGTGATCGAACGCTCGGGAAACCGGAAACACGTGTCCCGCGGAGGGATAAAGCACTACAGGCGCCAGCAGCCATCCGGGCAGCTTTCCTGTGTAGTCCAGGTTCTGCTTCGAGGACTCGGGAAACGTACTCTTTATCAGCACAGGTATTTGGCTCGTACCGGCCGCTTTCCTCACTGCGGCCATCGCATCACGCCAGTTCTCGCCGTTGTGAGGTGGCCAAAAGCGTCGCGAATACCCGAAACATCCGAGAGAAATGATCAGAACAGAACAGAGAATGATCGATCGGGCCACGCGTGGTTGTATCAGCCCGATCCCCCAGCCAACAAGCATGGCTTGTCCGGCAAACGCTCCAATGATGTACCGTTCATTGAAGATCCTCGTGGGCGTAAGAAGCGAAATCGCGAATGCCAGCATCGCCGGCGCCAGTGTAAGTGCCAGTATCAGGCACACGGTCGAGCGCCGGACAGCAGATGCTCGGATGACAAATTCTTTCGACGCGATCCATGCCGCCAGCAATCCCAGCGCCACGCCGAAAACGAGTCCCGACGGAGCCAGAAATTCAGCCATGGCCGGTACTCCCGGTGAATTCAGGAAGACATGCTGGTCGCGCGCCCTGATGAGCCGCAAAAGCGGTCGTATCATAGGTGCCAGCAGAACCGTTATCGCTGCAGCAGTTATCGCGAGCTGCCTGATGCGCACCGGCCCGCCCTCCCGAATTCTTGCTACCGCATAAATTGCGTGAACTCCTAATATCGGGGTCGCGAGGTAGTGGTAATTCGGAATAAGCGCGGCGGTAATGGCATAAATGGCGGCATCGCGCAGCAGTCCGGAATCCAGCCACCGGACCAGCGCCAGAGTAGAGCCGATGATCACCAGCAGGAGCATCGCATAGGGTCGTGCATCCGTTGCCGCAAAAATGATCGGTCGCAAACAGAGGAACACAATCACTGTGGGCAGTGCTGCATTCTGCCCCACCAGGCGGGTCATTAGCCGGTAAAGAAGTACACACGCCAAAGCCAGGGCCAGAACCGAGGGAAGGCGCAGAACGTACTCATGGGCTCCCCCCAGCACGTAAGCGACCCAGCAGATCAATGAGTAGGCGGGCGGAGCGGCAGGAAATTCCAGAAAACGCGACACCAATTCTCGTGGGCCGCCTTGTATGACCCACAGAGTGGCCAGTTCATCGCCCCAGAAACTGGACCCCAGGGGCATGATCCAAAATCGGAGTATTGCCATCGCAAGCAGAACATAAACCGCCTGCCCGGCAATGCGGGAAAAACCAGATCTCATCCGCGGCTCGCGGCCGCCACCTTGGTATCGCTGCATTCAATCGCATCCTGCAGCAGAACTTCGAGCGTAGGCAGTGGCCGCACCACCATGAATATTTGATATGAGAAGAATCCTCGGCTTAGCCGGATCAGCAGTCGATTCACGCTCAGCAGCAACCGGGAGAGAGCGTTATCGCCCAACGCGAGCGGAAACGGTGCGGGAACGCCCTGCACTTCATCGATCACATAGCCGCACTGCTCAAAGAGCGCCCGCATCGTGGTGAACGTGAACAGGCGTGTATGCGTGAGATCCAGAATCCCTCGCGGGCCGTAGTTGAACATACCCAGCAAAAGCAATAGTCGCGTCATACCGAAAGCGATGTTGCCTGTGCTGACCACCAGCTTGGTCACACCGGAGTTCCTGCTGGAAGATCGAAGGCTTTCCACGAACTTCTCGGGTGACCGTAGATGCTCAATAACGTCCAATAGCAGGATGTAGTCGAACAAGCCAGCATTGACGGGGAAGCCGGGTTCGTCGAGATTGTGCTGGAAGAACTCTTTCAGCGGCAAGTCGCGTGACACTGCGTACTGATCGATACCTGACACCGTGCAACCCTTCTCGCTTAGCTCTTTCGCCATGTACCCGGAAGCGCAGCCGATATCCAAAACAGCGGATCCTGGTGCTACCCGGGAGATCGCCATCGTGTGTGGACTTTCATAGCCCATCTTCGGCTGGTAATTCGAATGATCCGTCGGAGGGATCACGTCGAACTTCCGCTGGTATAACAGGCTCAGATCCTGGGCGCGTGAGAGCAGCGTCGCCTTGATCACATCAAAGGCATATTTCAGACCGTTGACGTGGCATATTTCATCACCGTAATACGTCGGGATAGGGATCTCCCGCACACGCAGTTTCGCCCGAAAGAGCTGAATGATAATTTCCGTGTCGAAGTGGAAATCGTTGGTATTGCGTTCGAAGGGTATTCGCTTCAGGGCCGCCACAGAGTAAAGGCGATAACCGGAATGGAATTCCGAGAGCGAACTGCGCAGCAGCCGGTTTTGTATGCCTGTCAGAATCCTGTTGCCGGCATACTTGTAATAGGGCATTCCACCCTTCAAAGCGTCGCGGCCCATCATCCGGGAGCCGAATACAGCATCGGCTTCGCCGCGTACCAGCGGGCCTAATAGTTCCGGAAGGCGCTCCGGAGCATACTGCCCGTCCCCATGGACAAGCGCTACGAAATCGAAGCCCCTGAGTATCGCGTAGTGAAAGCCGATCTTTTGATTGCCCCCGTAGCGCTGATTTACAGGATTGAAGAGGACCGTAACAGGAAATGGAGAATCGCCGAACTCACGAGCGCGATGGAATGTCTCGTCCTTTGACGAATCGTCAATGATCAGGATCTCGGTATCGTACTCGAGAAGCGCTGCCGGAATCCGCTGGAGCACAGGCTGAATTGTGCGTTCCGCGTTGTAGGCAACAATGAAAATTAGAACCCTCGATCTACGATCTGGCACGCTAAATGATACCAAAACAAACAAGCCGCCGAGTCTCCCCGGCGGCTTGTTCCTACAGCGTTACTGCGGGCGCGTTTAATCCCCGAAGCTGCCCACTTCTTCTTTGTTTTCCACTTTCGCTACCGGCTTGGGTGCCGGAGCGATCCCACCGGTTAATGTATTCAGTGGTACAAAACCCGCTTCTGCCGGCTTCTCCTTCAGTACCACTTCACGGTACAGCTTAGCCATCCGCGCATCTTCCGCGGCCTTCTTCGCCATATCCGCATTGCGGGCCCGCAGCTTCTCCTCGCGTGCCGTCTTGGCGATACCCTGCGAGTCCAGATCGTGCTGAATGTCCGCATTCACTGCATCCATATTCAGGATGAGCGAATGTTCTTTCGAGGGAAGGTTTACGTTCTTGCCACCCGCAATGATTTCATGCCGACCACGCTCCTCATACCACTTGGTCAGCGTGGCGGTCATGTGCATCTTTTCAACGATATTGCGCCAGCCCACCCCGGTGTTATAGGCGCAGAAGCTGATCTCGCCTTCCTGCGTGGCGTACGGGATAATGCACTGCTCAGTACGCCGGAAGTCATAGTTGAACAGATCCTGGAACCACATCCCCGCGATGAACAGGAAGTTCCAGCGATCCTGGCGGCGCATTTCGATGTCTTCCAGCGTGCGGTCGCCGGTCACCTTACCATAGTTACGACCGGAGGCGCCGAAGCACTTATCCATCTTCTGCAGCAGGTCGGTCAGCTTGAAGGCGCTGGGCGCTTCCATCGGCGAGTAATTCCGGAGCAGCGCGAGCGCCACGCCAAACACCGAAAGGAAGCGGCCGCGGGCCGCATCATTCACCTTGGCGATGTCCTTCGCGAGTTGCTCGGCATCCAGGAACGCGGTCACCGGGCGGAATTCCTTGGTTTCTTTGTCGATCATGACCGCCATGCCCGTACCGCAGTTCGGGTGGCAACCACAGCTCAACTGGCCCCATTCAGCAGTCGGTCCGTGAATGAGATCGGCCCAGTCGGAGAAGGTGCTCATGAACGAAATCGGGAACCAGTCGCGGGCCGGTTCGCCCATCCCGATCTGATTCTTCGCGTCGTGCGCCAGGTGCGACAACGTGTACCGCTGTGCCTGCCGCCGTTCCGGCGTAATCTCTTCATCGCGGCCCGTGAACGAAACAGGCTGGAAAGAAAGGAACGAGATCTTCTTCGGGTTTGCCAGAGCAAACTCGATGACCTTACCGACCTGCTCGTTATTCACACCATTAATGATGGTGATCACAGGAACGATGTCCACGCCATTCGAGTGGAGATTCTCAATAGCGCGTAGTTTTACGTCGAACAGGTTGCCGATGGCGCGATGGGAGTTCGCCGCGTTGCCCACGCCGTCAAACTGCAGATAGGCGTAACGGAGACCCGCCTTGGCCGCTTCGAGGCAAAACTCAGGGCTCTTCGCAAATTCGATGCCGTTCGTTGCCGCCTGCACGCTGTTGTAGCCAACTTTGCGCGCATACCGGACCGCATCCAGAAAGTAAGGAGAAAGGGTTGGTTCGCCGCCTGAGAACTGCACCGACATCTGCCGGCGAGGCTTGATCGAAATCGCGTTGTCCAGCATCGTCTGGATTTCCGCCCACGTCAGCTCATGCACGAAGCCGACCTGGTTGGCATCCATGAAGCATGGATCGCACATCATATTGCAGCGGTTTGTCAGATCGATGGTCAGGACCGACCCGCGACCGTGCGTCACCGTGCTGGAACCGTGGTCATGGAGACCCTTGTCGTTGTGGGCGCGGATGTCGCGGCCGGGGAACACTCGCTCAATGTGTTCGAAAAACTTCGTATCGATACACATGACGTCTTCGAAGTGACCATGGATCGGGCAATCCTTTACCATCAGGATCTTGCCGTCGCGCTCCACGATCTGAGCCTTGATCTCGCCGACCTTCTCGTTTCGGAGAATCTCGACGGGAATCTCGCCTGCAACGATTTTATTGCGGATTTCCGGAACGCACTTCGGACAGAGAGAATCGGTCGTACGCGGCCAACCGAGCTTGGGCTTTTCCTTCTCCCACGATTTCAGGAGAGGTTTGTCAGACCATTTCGGCGTGAACGACTTGCTGGGCTTAATGGAATTAACTGTGTTGAAGACGTGCCACATGGCGCCCGCCGCAAGCGTCACTGCTTTCTCTGCGTACTTAATCGGTTTGTGCATTTGTCCTGTTCTACAGGGTAGAGGTTCTCTGGCTCCGGGGCGATGAAAAAACATTAAGCTGCGCCGGATACGGGTCCGATGGTGCATAGAGTCATCGAACGGTACAATGAAGGCTGTCTGGAAAGTTCAGCCCAACGCTTAAATAGCAGTGTTGTTTGTGAGTTAGCGGCCGAATGCGGTTTCGCACTGGCCGGAGTTTCCGCCTCTTGCCCGGTGCACGATTACAGCCGGTTTCAAAGCTGGGTGGATCGCGGTCTTGCCGGTGAGATGCGCTACCTGACAGATCACCGCGCCACAAAACGAAGCCATCCGGAATCCCTGCTGCCGGGGGTCCGGTCGGTGATTTCGGTGGGCATGCTTTACAACGGTCCGGAACCCCATTCCACTGAGTTTTCAAATCCCGAGCGGGCGTGGATCTCCCGGTATGCCTGGGGAGAAGACTATCACGACGTTATTCGGGCGAAACTTGAAGTATTAGCTTCTAAGTTGTTGCAGGTAGAGGAGTTTAAGTGGCGCGCCTGCGTCGATACTGCTCCGCTGCTGGAACGTTCCCTGGCCCGTCAGGCTGGCTTGGGCTGGATCGGCAAGAACACCTGTCTGATCAATCAGCAGCTCGGATCCTGGTTCTTCCTGGGTGAACTTCTGACCACGCTGGAAATGGCTTCGGATTTTCAGGCCCCCGCCTGCTGCGGTTCCTGTACTCGCTGCATTGATGCGTGCCCTACCCAGGCGATCGTCCCCGTAGCCCAAGGTGAAT
>JAUZEU010000529.1 GCA_030838885.1 Bryobacterales bacterium
GGGTGAAGAGGCTCGGCAGTGGCTGGAGATTACGGCTCGCGACATTCGTCTCGCCGAACTCGCGCTCAGCAGGGGGCAGAAAAGGCGCTTAAGAGCTTTCTTGTTTTTAGCGAGGTAGTGTACCCGCTAACGCATGACTTACGAAAGTTGCTTCATCAATGTGAAGTGATTAATGCAGAACTTACCGCCATACTGCGTCCGGCAGTGGGGCTAACACAGTTTGCCGTTCGCTTTCGGTACCCTGGCGAGGATCAGCCGACCCGTGAGGAAGCGCAGCCTTGGCTGGAACTCGCCCGGTTTGTGTTTGATCAGGTGGCACTACGCTTGCCGGCCCTATGAATGGAGAGAGGCGCCTTTACGGCGACATTGCTGCCTGGCAGCGATTGGTTCCTGCCTGACGACCAGACGCGGCCGGGGTCCGCGTGCCCTCTACCTGTTGGCGGTGCGCTCCCAATTCAGGAGCTTTTCTTTTAGCTCCATTCCGTAGGCATAGCCCGTCAGCTTTCCCGTGGAACCGATGACACGGTGGCAGGGCACGATCAGGGCTATAGGGTTGGTGGCGTTGGCGCGTCCGACGGCACGGGCTGCGCCGGGCCTGCCTACGCGGCGGGCGAGTTCTGCGTAGGAGATGCTCTCACCTCTGGGGATACGGCTCAGTTCCGCCCAGACCTGTTTCTGAAACTCACTCCCTTTGGGCGCGAGGGGAAGCTCGAACTGCGCGCGTTTTCCTGAGAAGAACTCGGTCAGTTGATCACCGAGAGCTGCACTGAAGCCGGTTTCCTGTTTCGGCTCACCAAAGCCGAAGGCAGTGAGCGCTCCAGCCTCATTCACGGCGGCCCACGCAGGGCCGAAGGGTGTTTCAATCCGCATGTGGTACTCCTTTTAGACTTGTCCAAATGTGATACGTGGCGAGGCTGCGATGGGGAGCATACCTAACCATCAGTTCACGAATTTGCTCCTCATTGGGGCGGTGGCCTGTCATCCGGTGGAGCCCTTGCGCCAGCCCGGCATCGCCGGCCAGCAGGCAATCCCCAAAGCCTAAGCCGCGAAGAAAGGCATACTGAACGGTCCACGGGCCCACTCCGCGCAAAGCGCCAAGCAGCCGCGCGGCATGTGAGGCGGAGAGTTGCCGCAGGGTGTCCAGCTTCAGCTCTCCGCTCGCGACTGCGCGTGCTGCCGTCAATAAGTATTCGGCTTTCGATCCGGAAAACTTTAGAGCGCGTAAAGCGTCTACGGTCAGAGCACCGACAGCCGCCGGGGACGGATGCGCGCGTAAACCGGAGGAGTGCTGTTCGCTGGCCGTCCGGATTAGTTCACGGCGCAGGGTCACAGCAAACCTGAGACTGATCTGCTGCCCGATGATGGCCCATGCGAGAGCTTCCCAGGGGTCCGGTGTGAGCGGAATTCGTAGCCCGCGTTGCCTGGCAATTATCGAGCCAAGCATCTCATCAGCGCCGAATTGCCGTTCGAAGCCGGCGCCATCCGAATCGAGGCCCAACATGCGAACCGCTGCCCGGTGCACGCCATATCCGTCAAGTGAATCGCTGTCGCAAACTGCTGTGCCGCCTGTGAACCGGATGTTCACGACCACGGGGCGACCTTCGAGCATGAAGCACTTCCGCAGGCTGCTTTCGAGGACGCTCTCGCTGACGCTTTCGGTATCCCTGCCATAGAAGTCAAGCACGGTTCTGAATCGGTAGGCGGCAGGCAGCCGCAGCACGAACGAGGAACTGCCGGGCAGGGCCGCATAGGTTCCAGGCGTCAGCCCCGTGCGCGCGATGAACTGCTCGTGGAATGAGGACGAACTCTCGAAACCGGCTGAGGCCGCCGCATCTCCTGGCTTTGCACCCTCCTGCAACAAGCGGCACACATGCTCCACGCGCACGCTTCGCAGAAAGGCCGCGGGTGATTCGTGAGCATGATCGCGGAATAAGGTATTGAGCGCGGTCCGGCTTACACCCGCAGCACGGGCCAGGGCCGAAATGTCGAAGAATGCAGCCGGGTTGCTCCTGACTCGCATAGCCGTCTCTTCGAAGAGATTCTCGTGCCATTCAACGCCGCGGTAGAAGTAGTCAGGACGGCAACGGCGGCAGGGTCGCAGGCCACTGTTCAGGGCTTCGGCCGGCGAGCGGAAAAAGCGGACGTTTTCCCGTTTGGGACGACGGGCGGGGCAGGAGGGCAGGCAGTAAATGCCTGTGGTGAGAACGCCCGTGAGGAACTTACCGTTGAACGACGGATCGCGCAAAAGGAACTGCTGAAACAGCGCGTCTTCATCCCATCGCATAACTTCGATGGTACGGCGGATGGCCGGTCCGGGTCTTCCGGATCCGGCCATTCAAATTACTTCACCTGAAAATTAATGACCACGTCAGGATGACTGTCGAAGGTACTTACGGTGCGCGACGAGCTTTCTTTGCCGTTGGCCTGGGCCTGAAGCTGATAGTCGGCATCTGTACTGAGGCCATGGAAATAGTAATCGCCTTTTTCCTTGGCGATGAACGAGCGGACCTGCAACGTCTTCATGTTCTTCAACTGCACCACGGCGCCGGGCACGGGGTTGCCGCCGGCGTCCGTCACGATGCCGGAAACAGACTTCTCGGTGGGACTTTTATCCTTTTTCTGTGCGAACATCACGGTGGCCATGATCATGACCAGCAGGACGGCAGCAATTCGTTTCAACATGGGGACGTATTCCTTCGCTCTTTAGATGCGCCTGTCAGGATAACAGTTGCGGGGCGTTCGTCGATCAATCGGTTATACCCAGCCATATCTCCACAATCGCGTCTTCCGGCTTTGCAGCACGCTCGCCGTAGATCTCAAAATCTGCCCGGAAAGCCCGCTGAAGGGGCTCCTGCCATATCCGCTTCCAGGCATCGGGCACCACGCGCCAGACCGGCCCGCGCTCTGAAAGGACAATTTTATAGCGTGCATCGGGCACCTGCTTCGAGACCATCCCTTCAGGCGCTCCAATGCCCGGCGCGACCTTTACACCCACCAGGAACGTATATTCGCCGTGTCCGTCGCCTTCATAGTCCGTGTAGAGCGCGAGCAACTCGTGGTTGGTCCGGCCCGGAATCTTCGCTGCCAGCCCTTCTTTCATGAAGCGCTCCCATATTTTCGGGATCACGCCATCAGCGGTCATTTCACGGGCGTTGCTGGTTCGGGCCGCAAGACCGATTACCGTGAATCCATCAAGGTTTATGATCATCTTGAAACTTTGCACGCCGGACTGTGTGAGAACTGCACCCACCGCAAGGAAATCCGCAATGACCGCGGCAGTCTGTTTATTCTTTGCAGGCGCGGTCTGTTGGATCCGGCCTGGCCCAAATACCCGCGACTGCCCGTGCTACGCTGCGCCGGTTTTGAAGCATGCTCATTGAGGATTATATTCCTCGACTTCGATGGCGTGCTGGTCACTGCCGCATCTGCCTTCCGGCGCTCGGGCACAAGCAGCGTTGCGGATCCGAAGGCAGTTGAAGCTCTGAACTGGCTTGTTGCCCAAACCGGCGCCCGGTTGGTGGTGACGAGCAGTTGGCGTCTGGATTATTCGGCGGACGAGATCAGAGCATTGCTGCGGAGTTGGGGCGTAGAGGGAAATGTTTTGGGAATCACTGGCGTGGCGCACTCTCCCGGTTCGCGTGGCAAAGAGATCCAGGCGTGGCTTGACGAGCACCGTTTGGCAGGTCCGATTGCATCTTTCGTGATACTGGACGACGAGCCGGATATGGGGACTTTGTCCTCGCGCCTGATCCGGACGGAGATCGGGACTGGCCTGACCAGAGGACAAGCCACGATGGCGCAAACAATATTACAGGCCGGCAGCGTTGAGGATTCGGTACTTTAAAGGTGCCCATGTCCGCCACGCCACGTATTGCATCCCCCAAAGGAACCACATCCGAACGCCTGATTCAGGCCGCGCTGGAGATGTTTTCACGGCGGGGAATGGTAGCCACCACGCGCGAGATCGCGGAGGAAGCAGGGGTGAACGAAGTGACCTTGTTCCGCCTTTTCGAAAGTAAAGAACGCCTGCTGGCCGCAGTGGTTCAGGAGGTTGTGCGCGCCGAATCGGAGGCGCTGGACCGCGTGGATTTTGATGATTTCGACATCCGTCGGGATATCACTTTGGTCGCAGAAGTTTTCTACGATACGCACTACAAATACGAAGCTTTTCTGCGCACTATTCTGGCCCAGAGGCTACACCCCGGGCTGACGCAGGAGATTGTGCGGGAGGTGATTCAGCCGCTGCGCGAGAAGTTCATTCGCTATCTG